>CAYXKO010000277.1:0-4050 GCA_964465435.1 uncultured Saprospiraceae bacterium
CTTAGCTTTATACCGGGCAGGACGGTCAGTTTTCTGAAATGCCGTTCGGACGATAACCTTTATATGCTGGGCAAGAACGGGGCATTGCTCGAGCGAATAATAATTCGGAAAATTTGATCATTTTGATACTTTTGTGGAAGTCCATTTCAATTACTCTTAGTTATTACCAATAAATCGTAGTTTGAAAATCACTCGGTCCCTCTTTCTCAACAGCCTCATGTTTGCCCTGCTCAGTTCGGGCTTCCTGTATTTTCTGCACCACATTCCCGTCAATCAGGCATTCATCGATCCCTTCAGCGAATACATCAAGAATTACGACCTGATGGACATAACCTGCTCGAGGTTCAGGGATAAAAATGACCCCGCCTTATTTGACAACCGCGTTTTTATCATCAATTCGGGCACGACTGACCGGGCAAAAATAGCGGCCTGCCTTGAATTTTTGCATCGCGGCCAGGCAAAGGCCGTGGGTGTTGACCTTTTCTTCGACAGCCTGTACCACCAGCGTGCCGATACGCTTTTAAGGGAGTCGGCCCTGTTGTCGGATCATTTTATTTTCGCAAACTCCTTTGAGGAGATAAGTCCCTCGCGCGATACGGTTTTCTCCATCCTATCCGATTCCTTTCTGGTCCCAGTAAGTAAGCAGCACTACGTCAATCTGGATACTGACGATGGCTTTACGGTCCGTTCCTTCAAGCCCTTTCACGAAGACAAGGGATCCCTTTCGCAATCCTTTTCTGTGGCATTATGTTCACTCTACAGACCCGAAATTTTGGAGGACCTGGAGAAACGCGGCCTGGAGCGGGAATGGATCAATTTCCGCAGACCTCAGTTTGAAAACATACCGGGCATCTCGGATGATTATAAGGCGAGCTACCCGGCTTATCCGATCATGGACATCGATCAATTCCTGAAAGACAGTGCGCTCTACCGGGACGGATATTTCAGCGACAGGATCGTACTGATCGGGTTTTGCGGAGATGTCCAAAACCCGTCCCTTAAGGATCGATATTTTACCCCGCTCAATGTAAATCCCACCGGGCGGTCCTTCCCGGATATGCACGGGGTGGTGATTCACGCAAACATCATCTCCATGATCCTGGACCGGGATTTTATCCACGAAGTGAACGACTGGTTGCTGCATTTATTCGTCTTCGTCATTTTTTTGGTCAACTATCTTATATTTATTCGGGTATCCCACGCCAGGTTTTTTTTCAATCTGGTTTTCATCAGGATCATACAGCTGCTGCAGTTTCTCATCCTGTTCTCCCTGAGCATCTGGTTGCTGTCAGATCACAATATCAAGGTGGGTTTTATTGTTATCATCACCGCGGTGATCCTTTCCTATGAGCTCTTTGAGTTTTACATCCACAAGCTGAAACCCCGGTTTGGCATGCTGGCCAGAAAGCTCCATTTGAGCCCGGACAACAAATTCATCAGCGAAAATGATAACCAAACTCACAATTTGGAACCATAGTATGAACCCTTAATGCAAATAGTATGAACCTGTCAAAGATTTTCCTCTTTTTTTGCCTTGTAGTCTCCGGTCTTGCATCGGCTCAGAACAGCGAATTGGCCGTGGTGTACCTTCAGGGGGACATCAAGATGCATCTCGCCTCCGAGTCTCCCAAAAAGGCCAGGAGTCTCATCTATGGCCCTTTGACCTGGGATCATGTCCTGATCCTCAAGGCAAATGCACGGGTGAAGATTTTAAGGAACAATGGCGAAACCTGTGATTTGAGTCAGCCGGGCACCTACTTTGTTTCCAAATTGAAGTTTCTTCCAAAAGCGGAAAGTTCGCTTTTCAGCAAATTTGGGGAGTACTTCCTGTCCTTCTTTGGCACACAGAAATCTTCAGAAAACAAGGATTATCACAGCAGTTCCATTTTTGCCGCCAGCAGGGGAGATGAGGACGTTCCATTGCTGATGTTTCCATTCAAGGACAATGTGTCCCTGGATGAAAATGGAATTGAGTTTCTATGGGCGCATGCCTGCGATACCTGTAATTTTATCCTTCAGATTTACGACTTTCAGACCAGGGCCCTGTTGTTTCAGGGTTACATCAAATCCAGGTCCTATACTCTGGAAGATCCGGGCAAATATCTGGCTTACGGAAAGAAATACTTCTGGAACGTGCAGCTGGACAAGAGCATGCAAAAGTCCGTATCAAATAGTTTCACCGTGGCCGAAAAAGGTAGTTTGGCGCGTGAGTTGAAAAATATTGAATCCATCCTGCGGGACAACAGCCTTCAGTTGAATTCCCTTCCGGCTCATATGTTGACCATGGCAGGCCTACTCGAAGGCGATCAGGCCAACTTTGCCTTTCAGTATGCCAGGAGAGCCAGGTTGGCCAATCCGGCAGACACCGAGCTGGCTGCCCGGTTGGATGCGATTTGCTTGTGTGAGCTGAAGAAAAGGTCCATTCAGTGATCCGAAGTTCCTGATGATCCGGTTGAAGGAAGTCAGGGTTCGTGGCGGCTCGTAAGAGTATTGATGCCATGGCTGCGAAATGTTCGGGATGTATTGATTGGGGGCTGAGTTTATTGATTGCCTGGGTTCAGGTTCCTTTTATTGCAAAATCTAATATGGGTAGAAATAATATATAAATAAAATATTTTTTAAAGTCCTATCTCTTAAAGGTTTAAAATGGAGATTGCACCAGAGTTTCTTTTGTCTTGATTTTTTATTAGATTTGCAATGAATTGCTACTGACCCATGAAGTTATTCCCATTTGTCTTTTTTGTATTTTTACTTCTGTCGGCATCGGCTCAGAACAGGAGTTTTGGCACCCTGGCCATGATAGAAAATCCAAGGCCCGGCAGGTCCGGGTCTGTGAAGCTGGATTCCGCCAAAATAAAAAAGGCTGAAGACATATATAACAGACTGGTAAATGCACGTGGTGATTTTCGGTACCCCGTTCCGACCTTTCAGGTGTCAGGAACCGACCAGTGGGTGGCGTCCATGGATTACAATGAAATGAAAATATCTTTGGAAGCCAAGGCTTACAAGGTTTGCGAATCGATGGGTAACTTTGAGGATGCAGCTATTGCTTTTTTATTGGGTCACGAATTGTCTCACTATTACGAAAAGCACGCCTGGAAAAGAGGATTTGCTAAGGAATTCAGGGACCTTCCCATCGGCCTGAAAATAGACAGCCTCCAGGAAGATATTTCCAACGAGACGGAGGCGGATTATTTGGGGGGATTTCTGTGTTATTCTGCAGGCTATGGGATATTTGACAAGGCCGAAGAGCTGATGAAGAAATTGTACAAGGAGTATAATTTACCCGAAAAACTAAAGAAGTATCCTTCCCTGTCTGACCGACAGAAGATGAGCCAGAGGACCGGAGAGAAACTGAGAAAGCTGATACACGTTTTTGATCTGGCCAATCTCCTCACCGTCTCAGGCAATTATTCAGAGGCATACAAATACTACAAGTACATCCTGATGCAATATCAGAGCCGGGAGATTTACAATAACCTGGGTACCACCTCGCTCCTGGACGCCATGCAATACCTTTCGGCAAAGGAACTCAAATTCAAATACCCGATCCAGCTGGACCTCAGTTCGTCCCAGAAGGACGGATTCAGCAACCTTGCAGACAAACTGATCAGACAGTCCATTTTGCATTTTGATGCTGCAATCAATCTGGATCCGAATTACGCACCGGCCTATCTGAACAGGGCCTGTGCCTATGCCCTGCTGGGCGATAAGGTTCGTGCCCGGTTCTACGGCGATGTGGAGGCAAGGGCTGTGGCAGAAAAAAATGGGGATAAGGCCGCCCTGAGCAAGATCTCTGTGCTGCTGGGCATTCTGGAAGCCCAGGCGGGTAATGTGGATGCCGCTACCAAATTATTTGAAGCGGCTTCGAAGGAAGGCAATGCTCTGGCAGGTGTTAACCTCACAATCCTGAAAAATGGACCTCTGGGCGAGGAAAGGGAGCCATCCCTGGGTCTGAAAAAAGAGAAGATCGACAATCAGAACCTGAAAAGTCTGATTGCGGAAAATCAGTTTTCAAACCTTCGCACCATCCCCATCGAACAGGGGATC
>CAYXKO010000278.1:0-4022 GCA_964465435.1 uncultured Saprospiraceae bacterium
GGTCTGGTATTGGTTTTGCTTGCCGCAGCAACCACCTGGCTTTATCAAAAAAACACCCTGAAGCCCGGGATTTTCCTGGCCGCTGCGGGCGTGCTTATCCTGTTTGACCTGTTTACCATCAACCAGCGGTACATAGACCACAGCGACTTTGTCAAGCCCTCAGCCAAGTCCGCGACGCACGCACCCCGTCCGGTGGATACCCAGATCATGGAAGACAAGGCTCCCGGCTATCGGGTACTCGACAATACCATTGATGCCTACAACAACTCCATGCCCTCCTATTTTCACCATATGGTCGGCGGGTATCACCCTGCCAAACTGAGGCGCTACCAGGATCTGATCGACCGCTGCATCGACCCGGAAAGATCGAAGCTTGGCAGCATTTTGCAGTCTTTTACGGGCAATCCCGCTGACAGTGCCTTTGTCTCCGCCATGAACAGCCTGCAGGTGATCAATATGCTCAACACCAAATACCTCATCCTGGGAGAACGTGGCAAGGAGGTGGTCTTACCCAATGCTGCAGCCAATGGCGCAGCCTGGTTTGTATCGGCCATCCACCCCGTATCCACTGCAGATGATGAGATCGCAGCACTGGCAACCCAGGACCTCAAAAGGACCGCAGTGATCCATCAGGAATGGATGAACCTGGCCGGTACCGCCGGAGACGGACAAGGCAGCATTGCGCTAAAATCCTACGAGCCCAACAAGCTGGAATACGAAAGCCAGTCAAACGGGGATCAGATCGCCGTCCTGTCGGAGATCTGGTATGGCCCGGACCTGGGATGGGTGGCCAGTATCGATGGGAATCCGGCCGAACTGTTCAGGGTCAATTATGCCTTGCGGGGCCTGAGGGTACCTGCCGGCAATCACAAGATCGTTCTGGAGTTCAAGCCATCCAGCTATAGCACGGGCGAAACATTGAGCCTGTTGGGGTCCGGATTGCTTCTGCTGCTGCTGGGCCTGGTTGCCTGGAAAAACTATTCAAAAAAGGAAATCTAGAAAACAAGAACCATACGGATTTGCATTCAGTAAAAGGGAAAATACCGGTCCTATGGGCATAGTAAGGGCCCAAAGCGTCCGGTCCACGATCTGGATTTACCTGGCCATGTTCGTTGGGCTGGTCAATCTGGTCCTGCTGATGCCACAGTTCTTTACCAAGGAGCAGATCGGCATGACGCGTACCATACTGACGCTCTCCCTGTTGTTGAGTCAGTTTTCCGAAATGGGCGCTTCCGGCATCACATACCGGTTCTTTCCGCTCTACAAGAAGCAGGAAGCGGGGGATCTCCTGTTCTTGCTGCTTGCCTTGACCGGACTGGGATTCCTGATCGTGGGCGGATTGACCTATATTTTCAGCGATGTGTTTTTTCAATCCTTCTATCGGGAATGCCCTGCCCTCGGGGAATATGAGCATTTGATTTTTGCCTCCGGGTTCTTTACCCTCTATACCGGACTGGGCAGTTATTACTGCGCCGTACACCTCAAGACCGTCGTGCCCCGTGCGATCACGGAACTGGTACCCAGGCTGGGCAATACGTTCCTGATCCTGCTGTTTGCCGCAGGATGGGTCGATTTTTCAAGCTATTTTCATTTGTTTACCGGGTTGATGCTGGTCATGGCCATCCTGGTCTGGGCCTACCTCATCTACCTTCGAAAGTTTGAGTTCTCCAGTCGTATCAGCACACTCACCCGCAGGGTTTACAAAAAAATGCTGCTGTTTGGGGCCATGGGCCTGCTGGGCAACAGCCTGGCCACGCTGATCAGCTACATCGATACGCTCATGCTGGGATCTTTGACAGGACAGGAGGACGTGGCCATATTTTCAATAGGATATTACCTCATCACGGTCATGACCGCTCCCTATCAGGCCATCAACGCCGTGATCAGTCCCCTGCTGGCCAAGGCCATCCGTCATAAAGAATGGGACCGCGTGTTGGAATATTATCAGAAGACCTCCACCAATCACTTTATCATCGGCTCTTTTATCCTGGGCGGGATCCTGATCTGTTTCCCGGATTTCATCCGCTTGTTGCCGCCCGGACAGGGATACGAGGCTTCCTTTTCCATCCTTCTTTTTTTTGGCGCAGGAAAGCTGCTCGACATGATCTCGGGATGCAATGCGGAGATCATTTCCTATTCCAGGTATTACCGGTTTAATTTTTACCTGCAGATCCTGGTTGCCATCATTTGCATAGTCAGCAACTACTGGCTCATTTCCCATTACGGACTTAGGGGCGCAGCCATCTCCGGCCTGATCTGCCTGGTGATCTACAATGCAAGCAGGTTTGTCTTTGTAAAGATCAATATGGGACTGCAACCCTTCTCGCGCGCCACAGGCCTGAGCCTTTTGGTCTTTGCCGGATCCCTGATGCTGAGCTGGGTCATTTCCAGCACAACCCGGATCCACATCGAAGGGCATACACACAGTTCCATCATCCTGAATCTGCTGATCAAATCATCCCTGTGGACGCTTATTTTTGCATTCCTTTTGTTTGGTCTGAAGCCATCCGAGGATATTGAAAAATTTCGGGTCGTCATCCGAAATAAAATTTTCAGGTATTAAATCCGAACTCCTTTTGCAACTGAAAAAATGGAACTGAATCAAGGAAAAAGAATCAAGGTCTGTGCCGTCATCGGAGCAAGGCCGCAATTCATCAAACACGCACCGGTGGAGCTTGCAGCGCGGGGAAAACTGAACCTGCATACCATTCATACGGGTCAGCACTACGACTACCGCATGAGTCAGATCTTCTTTGACGAACTGGGCATCGCCCCCCCGGACACCCTGCTGCAGGCAGGGGGCGGGATGCATGGTGAGATGACGGGCAGGATGCTGTCGGAAATTGAAAAGGTTCTTGTGGATGTCAAACCGGACCTGATGCTGGTATACGGAGATACCAATTCCACCCTGGCCGGGTCTCTGGCCGCTGCAAAGCTGAACATTCCGATCATTCATGTGGAGGCCGGCCTGAGAAGTTACAACCGGTCCATGCCCGAAGAAATAAACCGCGTATTGACGGATCACCTCTCCGCACATCTTTTTGCTCCGACAGATGCCGCCGTGGAAAATCTGAAAAAGGAAGGAATCTCCTCCGGGGTCCACCGCTGCGGCGATGTGATGTGCGATATGATACGCATCGCCAGGGAGCGCAAGATCCTGCGGGACATCCCGGGAGACTACATCTACATGACCCTTCACAGGCCCTACAATACGGATGATCTTGGAAGACTGGACCAGATATTGAGCACGTTTGCCTCTATGGGCCGGGAAGTCAGATTCTACGTCCATCCCAGAACCGCGGCACGGATCCGCGAAGGACTGGATCCCGCCCACTACAAGGGCATTCAATTCCATGATCCCCTCTCCTATTTCGACAACCTTAACGCCATGAACCAATCTTCCGCCATCATAACGGACAGCGGTGGAATTCAAAAAGAAGCCTACATCCTGAGAAAAAAATGCATCACCCTCCGCAGCGAGACCGAATGGACGGAAACCCTGGAAGGCGGCTGGAATCAATTGATCTGGGAGGACCTTTCAAAAATTGCGACAGCACTGGACAATCCAACCGGTCCCTACCGGGATGGATTGTACGGCGACGGGTATGCGGCCAAAGAGATGTGGGACCTGGTATTGAACCAATACTCTTGACCATGGGAGATCATCCAGTATTCAGCATCGTATATCCCACCCGCAACAGGCCTGACTTGCTTGACATTTGTGTCCGGGCTGCCATCGCTCAGGATTATCCGGACTGGGAGCTGATCATCTCCGACAACAGTCCGCAAAAAACGGCAGAACCTGTTTACCGGAAATTTGCCGCGGATCCCAGGATCCGTTATGTGAGTACCGGAGGAAATTTTTCGATGTTTGAAAATTTTGAATTCGGACTCAGACAAGCGAGGGGAAAGTACATCACGGTCCTTACAGACAAAACTGCGCTCATCCCGAATTGCCTTGGTATCTGTGCCCGGCTGACGGAACAAAAAGATTACGACCTCATCAATTGGTCAGAGGCTCA
>CAYXKO010000279.1:0-4020 GCA_964465435.1 uncultured Saprospiraceae bacterium
CCTTGAATGCCTCCCTGGAAGAGCGTTCTCCCACCTCGTTTGACGACGGGGGATTCAGCCTCAGTCAGAATACCTCCAATTTTGACCTGACCCGCTATTTCAAATCCTGGTTTGAAGGAACAAACCTGGCATTTGGCGTCGAACACAGGTTAGAGAATTACCGGATCTTTGCCGGAGAGGAAGCTTCCTGGCGGACCTACGGACCTGTATTGTTCAGTGCGGACTCTGTCTTTGAAAACGGACAATTCGTTGGGATCGATTCGGTATTCAGACCCGGTGGCGCACAGGGATTTCCGGGCTTCAGCCCTCAGAATGAGGTCAACAAAAGCAGGACCAATCTGGGAGCCTATGCCGATGTGGAGATGGACCTGACCTCCCGCTATACCCTGGCAGTTGCAGGTAGGTTTGAGCGTTACAGCGATTTCGGCAATACGCTAAACGGCAAGGTGGCCATGCGATATAAGTTTAGCGAAAAATTTGCCCTGAGGGCTTCCGGATCCACCGGTTTCAGGGCACCTTCCCTGGCACAGGTGAATTTCAATTCCGTATATACCGATTTTGTATCCGGCGTGGCCGTGGACAAATATCTGGCCTCCAACGGATCCAACATCACCCGCGCTCTTGGCATACCCACGCTGAAGCAGGAGACCTCTCTGAATCTGGGCGTGGGAGCAACCCTTACCCTTTTTGATTTCAACATTTCACTGGATGCCTACCACATCAAGATCGAAGACAGGATCGTGCTGACCGGAGACTTTTATGATGATGATCCCGATATTGGAGATGAACTCAGGGCGCTCAATGTAGGCTCTGCCAGATTTTTTGCCAATGCGATAGATACCAGGACCACAGGGTTGGATCTGGTGCTTTCCAGGATGTTTTCCTTCGGATCGGACTCAAGGCTCAATGTGGTCCTGGCTGCGAATTACAACGATATGCAGATCGATGCCGTAAATGTCAGCGGAAAACTGACCGGCAAGGAAGATTTTTTCCTGAGCAACAGGGAGCGTTTGTTCATCCTGGCCTCCGCACCTCCCCTTAAGGGAAATCTGAGTCTGAATTATCAAAAAGGTCGCTATGGTGTGAATCTGCGGACGACCTATTTTGACAAGATCACCCTGGAGGATTACGTGGGAGAGCTCGATGTGTACGATCCAAGATGGGTGGTCGACCTGAGTGCCAGCTTCCGTTTGTCTGATCATTGGAACTGGACCCTGGGAGCAGCCAACTTGTTGAATGCCTATCCAACCAGGCAGAATGAGGAAACAGAAGGGGGTGGACTTTACGATGCCGTGCAAATGGGATTTAACGGCAGGTTTTTATTCAGCAGGCTGAGTCTGAAGTTCTGATCTCAGACACATTGGTTTCAATCCATTCCTGCCATGTTTGGGATCTTGTATTCGGTCCCCGGGCAGGAATGGATTTTTTGTCTTTAAGCCTGCAGAAGTTTCTTTGAAAACTCCATGAAGGCCTGCAGGTTTCTACCTTCCGGATCGTATCTATTCCTTTGGATTTTTGTACCAGGACAATGCTCCGGTGGGACAGGCTTCCACCTGCCGGATGATCTCCTCGCCGGATGCGCCTTCCATGTTGATCCAGGGCTTGTTTTGCACGTTGAAAACAGAGCCCAATCCATGAACGCATCTGCCGGAATGCTTGCAGAAATCAGGTTTCCACACCACCGTGATATCGCCGTTTGAATACTTCAGTTTTTTGTCCGTGTCCTCCGCGCGGTGGTCGTAATTCCGCAGTTTGACCGAGCCTTTCAGGATCTTGGAGATCGGACATTTGTCGGCCACCTCCATCAGTCGATTTCGCTGTTCCTCCGGCAGACTAATCGGGAATTTAATTTCCCGGTCAATGAACGTCAGCACTTCCCCTTCTTTCAGATCCTGAAATAAATTCAACCGTACCACCAGCTCAGGGATCTCCCATTCCTTCCTGTCTGCGTACATGCGCAGGGTAGCCAGGGTGCAGGCAGCCAGAGAGGAGAGCAGCAGGCTATAGGGATCCGGCCCGGTGTCTCCGCCTCCGGACTCCGGTGGTTCATCCGCAGTAAGGGTTCCGTTGCGCCAGGCAATGTTCACCTGATATTTTTTTGTCCCGATCGTCCCCCTGATGTCCTGATCCAAAATGTATTTCATGGTTGGCTGTATTTTTGATACCCCAAGGTCTGTAATTTTTTGGAAAAAAACTGAGATCATCAGGATCATGACCCGACCTGTTTGCAAATTTCACTCCGATCCGGCAGAAGGGATCCTGTTTCGGATTCATCAAATTTTCCAACCAATTCAATTTTTTGCCATCTCAATCGTTTAAAACTGCACCATGAAAGATTCAATTTTTCTGATATCGGTGCTCTGGCTTGGGGCTGGTTTATTCTGCAAGTCGGATGCGCAGCGATATGGCACAGCCCTGGGACTTCGCATGGGCAATGAGCTGGGCATCACCGTGCAGCAGAATCTGGGAAAGGCCTGGACCCTGGAAGGGATGGTCAACAGCAGTTTTCAAAACCGCGATGTAGGCGTCCGGATCCTGGGAGAGAACCATCAGGCGGTAATTGGAAAAAGGATGAACCTGTACCTGGGTCTGGGCCCGGTGATGAAGTATTACGGGGAATCCACGGAGCGGGTGGAGTGGGGCGGAGGCATGATCACAGGCATAGAACTGACCGTAGGCCGGTTAAACGCATCCCTGGATTTTCAGCCCAGTTTCTTTTTCGGAGATCCCGTACGCGTATTTGAGCCATCCAGTGGCATCAGCATCCGCTATGTGCTGCTGAAGGAGCGGAAAAAGGAAAAGAAGAGGCGCTGGTGGCAGATCAACCGCAGGAAGGAAAAGTGAGGCCTCCTGATGCCGCCCCCTGAGTTGAATCAGCGCATGAACTTTCTGGTATCGATGTAATGGATCTCTGCCTGCAGATTGAGATCGGCAGTAACGGTAAAATACATCCTTCCCTCCTCGATCCAGAAGTCCCGGATGAAATAATTGCGGATCCCGCCATTCAGTTTTATGCCGTTGACCACTTCCTTGTTGTTCAGGAATCCCCGGGCTGTTTCCAGGTATTCGTTCAGGAACTGGTTGAGCTGGTCCTCGATGGAGGCCCGGGTCGTTTTCTCCACACTGGACTTCAGCACCGAATAGAGTGCCTTTGAAAGCCCTTTGCCGGAAACCTGTTTGAGGTGGAAGTCCCTCAGGTGAAACTTTTTGTCCGTTGTATCAAATACCGGCCTGAAGTCCAGCCGGAATCCTCCGCGCAGGGTGCCTGTGGTTTGAAAATTCGCCTCAAACACTTCCCGGGTACCGGACAGGACCAGGTTTTCGATGCGGATGTGGGCCAGCGGAGCGCCAAATTCCTGGGTGACCAGTTGCTCCCTGAGAATTTGCTCCAGATAAGCCAGGGGAATTCTGGATTGGATCGAAAAAACGGAACTCGTGTCCGGAAATGGCCGGGTCGAAAAACTCAGTTCCTGGGACAGAGCGGAGGGCCGCGTCTCGGAAATGACGTTTTCCAGGTACAAAATGACGGGCAGGGTGATGTGTTCCGCATCCATTTGAAAGGGTCCTGTGGCCAACTCTACCGGAGCCACGTAGACCTTGATGATGCCATCCTCCGCAGTATAAAAGGGTTCGCTGAAATATTTTTGGATGGACTGTCTGATCCTGGGCAGCTGCACCGATTGCATGATCTGTGCGTCCAGGGCCTGGATGATCTGATTCTTATATCTTTTCACCAGTTGGTTGGCCAGGGTTTCAATGGGCAGGGATACGCCCAGTACTTTCAGCACGGGCTTTTTTAGCCACCGGTGGTTTCTGAGTTCGGTTTTGCTGATGAAGCGGTCTTCCAGCACGTCAATGGTGGTGGCCAGCTGGAGTTCCATGGTGCCGTATCCTTTCACTTGCTGGATGCGCACGGAAGGAGTGATCTCCAGGTTGAGGGGGATGGTAAACAGGATCTGGTTTTGGGAAGCCTGGATGTCTGTCTGACCCTCCGGGGTGATCTTGCAGCTGTAGCCGTCC
>CAYXKO010000280.1:0-4000 GCA_964465435.1 uncultured Saprospiraceae bacterium
GGGCCTGACCCTTCGAGATGGCTTCCAGGCAGTCTTCCAGCTCGCGACGCGTTGCCCGTGCCCTTCGCTTGCCGATATCCGCCCACCGGTTGTCTATCCTGCCCCGGTACAGCAGCGTCCGGGTATCCGTCCTCCAGACGGCCACTTCCGGCATGACGTGTATCCCTAGCCGGCGTGCTTCGGCCTGGTCCGGATCCAGACGGCAGGGCCAGGGCAAGGCGTACTTGTGTACAAAATCTCCCATGGCTGACTCTTCCGTGGAGGGAGCCGGAAACAGACCTTCAAATTCAATGCTGTCGTTGGCATAGGTCCTGTACAAGCGCTGCAATTCGGGAATGTAGTCCTTACTGATCTTGCAATCCTCCAGCAAAAAAAGGGACACCCGATATCTGGCACCCGTACTTTCGGGTTGAGCCGAGACCCCGCTTATCAACGAGATGAGCAATAACACCTGATATAGGGAGAAGCCGAATTTATCCATAGTCCATTGGACCCAAAAAGTCGGGGCCGGTTTATTGAACTTGCCGCAAAAATTTTCAGGTAAATTCCGCAATGGAACGCCATCAGGGTGACTTGGCCCCCGGAAATAGAATCGTTCAGCTGGGATCTCACTCAAAGCGAATTGCATTTTTCCAGTTCCTGCCGGATGCAATCCAGATAAAACAACATTTTACTTTTGATCCCGGCCCAGGTTGAATTCACTTCATCCGCGCCGAAGGGGACTGAGGAAATCAACTGCTCCAGGTCTTTTTCCAGGTAATCCAGTTTGATCCTTCTGAGCGTGTTTGCCAGTCTGTGGAGCACTGCCTTCATTTTAACGGCGTTCTTCTCCTGCAAGGCAAGTTCGAAACCGGTTACGGCAGCCTGCCATTCGTCCAGCATGATGCCCAGGGCATTGGAAACTTTGCCGCGATCCTGATCGTAGTCTTCGTACAATGCGCTAAAGTCAGGCAAGGGATGGGAATCCTCCCGGGTCATGGCACGTAGCAAATCAAGGAGCCTTTCCGGTTTCACTGGTTTTTGCCAGACCTCGTCGATCTTCAACAATTCATTGTCCCGGATGACCGCCACATCATGTGCACCGGTGATGCAGACCAGGCGCGCTCCGGCCTTGAGTCGCTGATTGATGAGATGGGAATAGGCTGTGATCTGCTCTTCGTCAAAGTTGAAATCCGTGATGATCAGGTCAAATTTTCGACCGGCCAGTTCCACAGCCAAACGGGAAGGATGAGACAGGGTTTCAAAATTGCTGAGTCTGTCAGCAAGCACGTGTCGGTACAGGTCCAGGATCTGGGGATCGTCATCTACGATCAGCACATCGAAACCTTCAAAACGATCCTTGCTGCGTTCCCTGGACACCGCGTGTGCGCTCAGGTCTTCGGTGGTCCGGTCCAGGACCAGATCAAACGAAAATACCGATCCCTGGCCGGCCTGAGAACTGATCTCCAGGCTTGAATCAAAAAGATCGAGCAACTGGATCACAATGGGCAGGCCCAATCCTGCGCCCTGTATGTTGGAGACGGGACTATCGGTACGGTCCACCTTGGCAAATCTCTGACGGATCAGGTCTAAATTTTCAGCTTCGATTCCGATGCCTGTATCCTTTACCTCGAAGTGAATTCTGACCTGCTTTCCAGAATCATCTTCGAGCCTGACCACCAGCCTCACCTTGCCCCCCTCACGCGTAAACTTGAAAGCGTTGGAAAGCAGGTTGTGCAGGATCTGGTTGATGCGCACCGGGTCGGTCAATACGACCAGATTTTGAAGCCGCGGATCCAGCTCGAGATCAAAATCAAGTTTGCGGGTCTTTGATTCATAAAGGTAGGACTTCATGATCTGGTTGAGAAGAGTGGAAACAGGCACGGGTTCGCAGACCAGACTGATCCTTCCCTCCTTGAGCTTGGCGAAATCCAGGACGTCGTTGACCAAAGCCAGTAAATGCTCGGAACTGAATTTCAGGCTGTCGATCAGGGACAGCTGATCCTTTCTGGGGTTGTTATCCGACAAGACCCTGCACATGCCGATGATGGTGTGCAGGGGATTACGGATCTCGTGACTCATGTTTTGGAGGAATTCCTCCTTCTGCTCATTGGCATGGACGGCCTCCTGTCTGGCCAGTTCCAGTTTGGTAAAATTGCTTTTGATGGTATCGGCCATTGAGGAGAAACTTCGCGCCAGCAGACCGATCTCGTCATTGAGGTGAATGGGCAGATTTTCGGCCTCCAGGTTTTGCTCAAAAGACACCAGCGAATTGGTGATCGACTTGAGGCTGTTGGTCTGACGGCTGAGCCAGGCCAGCGCCACCAATACCGCCAGAAATACAATGCCCAGAGTGACCAGGATGATGGATCCCTGCCAACGGTAAAAGTAGCTGAGCAGGTCTTCCCGGCTGGCCTGTAATCCAAGGACCAAAAAGTAATTTTGTCTGGGATAGTGCACTTTCTTGTAGGCAAGGAGGAAACGGTCGTCAATGGTCTTCGTATCCATGCGGCCGTAATCTCCGAGTTTGGCAGGCTCGATGTTGAGCTCGGCAAAAGCAGTGGCCGGTTGTTGCTTTTCGAACCCAAACTGTTTTTTCGGGTCCGGATGCAGCAAATAGTATCCGTCGTTGTTGATCAGAAAAAGGTTGAAATCCCTGGGGACCGTCTTTCGGATTTCGCCGATGAAAGCATTGAGATTGGCATTGATGATGATGATCCCGAAAACGGTATCGGCCAGATAGATCGGACAGGCTGCCCTGAGGGTGGTCATTTCGGGCATGCTGATCTTGCCGAATTCCTTGTTCAGGTCGATCACGGAAAAGTACACCGAGTCTTCCGGATACTCGAGCGTCTCGCGAAAATAGGAGTAAATGCCCTTTTGCTGCAGTTGGTCCTTTTGCACCAGGTTCATGCCCCTTCCGGTGCGCTCTACGCGTATGATCTCCTGACCCGCGTTGGCCTTGCCGATCACCCGCAGCTGCGCGTAATCCGGCTTGGTGGACATAAAAGATATGTAATCCTCAGCCAGCACATTGCGCCGCATGGGAGGATGCGCAGTATGGATCTCGCGGATGTAATCCTCCAGGTACGGACTACGGGAAAGGTACAGAATGTCCTTGCGGATGTTCTCGATGTAGGAGTTGATCTTGACATCGAGGATCTCCAGGGTATGGGTCAGCTGCTGCTGGGAACCAGAGATCACCACATCCGAACTGATCCGGTACAAAACATATCCGATCATGGAGGAGCTGGCCAGGATCAGGAAAATATAGACCACCGAATTTTTTACGGCCAGCGAGACGAATCTTCTTTTTTCTGCCATCTTATCCCATTGACGAAAAAATAGTCATTTCCTGCCGAAATCTGCGGGGATCTCTCCCCAGTTTTCCGTGTCCCATTTGACCACGGGATTGGAATACTGATTATCGTTGAGCCACTGCACGGCCCGTTTGAGTAAATCCTGCAGGTCCCGGTTGCTATGATCAAATTGAAGGGTGGTCTTGACCTTGCGGTTGCGCAACCAGCTCATGGCCGTCCTGGAGTCCGTGTACACGGCCGTTTTGGCATCCCCTGCCTTTTTGAGCATGGCCAGGGCATGCACCAGCGCGAGAAATTCGCCGATGTTGTTGGTGCCATTCCTGAATGGGCCCTGGTGAAAAATAACTTTACCGGAGTATGGATCTACCGCCCGGTATTCCATCACCCCGGGATTGCCTTCGCAGGCAGCGTCCACCGTAATACTTCCGGGTGGAACCTTGGATTTCCAATCCCCGGAGAGGACCCTTTTTCCGGGCGCCGAACGCGACTTTGATTCTGCACCGCCTGAAAATGCTTCCTCCGCTTCGATCTTGCTTTTGAAAGACTTGTACTTTGCATTGGGATAGCCCTTGATCTGAAGCTGACATTCGGCCCAGCTGTTGTAAATGCCCGGATCGTAACCTTCCCACACCACGTAATATTTTCCACCGGATCCGGACATATCGGTCAATTGTTCGAACATGATTTTTTATAAAACACTT
>CAYXKO010000281.1:0-3990 GCA_964465435.1 uncultured Saprospiraceae bacterium
CCCGGTAGATTTCAGCAGTTCCTCAGCGAATGCTTTGGAGTATGCTATAGAGTTCGGTTCCGGACGTACATCGGAGATCGTTCTGCTGAACATATTTTCGATACCTGTCGCGTCCGCCGATGCATTTGTTTTTGTGCCCGGACCCGAAGAAATCGAGGAAATTCGCAATGCCTACCAGGCCCGCATGGACGAATGGCTGCAGAAGTATCGCCCGGCGATGAAGGCCGGGATGAGCTTGAGCGGACATGTACGCTACGGGGAGCCCACGAATGAGATATTGCTGATGGCACGCGATATCAAACCGGATTTGTTGGTGATGGGACTTCAGGGAGAAGGATTTATCAAGGAGCGGATCATTGGCTCCACGGCTACCCAACTCATGACCGAGTACGAAAGACCCTTGATGGTGGTGCCTTCGGAATGCAGGTACAAGCCCATTCACAACATTGTCTTTTTTTACGATGGCAAGGATTTCAGGGATGAGCACGTGCTGAGTCCCTTGGTTGAGACAGCAGATGCCCACAATGCCGGGATCTCTGTGTGCACCATCGTGCCGGAATTAAAGGAATTTCCGGAAGTCTCGGACAAACTTGTCTCTGAATCGCTCCAGCCATCCCTGGCAAACCGGGAGGGAATTTCATTTAAGATCGTGCAGTCCAACCATTTTCTGGAGGGTGCAGAAAAATTTATGGAAGAAAACGGGGCAGACCTGGTTTTTGTGGTAAAGAGAAAACACAGTTTCCTGGATGCCCTTTTCAGGAAGGGTCATTCGAAATTATTGGCATTCCATACCACTGTTCCACTACTTTCATCACTTGATTAATTTTCGAATTATGAAAATCACGATTAAAGACGATCAGACCATCAGGGAGATTCAGGAGAATTTCTCCAATCTGTTTCCATATTTGAAAATTGAGTTTTTCACCAAGCCCCACAAAAAATTTTCCGGTTCGAGAAAAGAGAATATCATCGATCCGGGTGTCAACATAGGGGATTGCAGATCGGTGCATGGATCGGGAGCACTGCACATCACCGCCGATACAAAAGTTTCCAATCTCGAAAAGGAACTCATGGAAAATTTTGGCTTGTTTGCCCAGGTTTTCCGCAAATCCGGGAAGGTCTGGATAGAAACCACCGTCACCGACGACTGGACCCTGGCCAAACAGAATGCCGAGGCTGAATCTTTCATACGCGACATTCAGGAAAACGAAGAATCCTACAATCGCGAGCACATCATTTGAGCATTTACCTTTCTTTTTAAAGATCATATTTACCGTTTTACTATCTAAGCAATAAGGCGTTCACAGGAACGCCTTTTTTTTGGTGTGCCTGACCTGAGCAGGCTCCATGCCCGATTCACTTGTTTTGCCTACCTTCGGACCTGTTTTTCAGACGTATAATCTTAAAAATATGGTCCTTGCCATCGTAATCAGTTTTGTCCTGGGATATCTCATGATCATCCTCGAACACCCGCTCAAGATCGATAAAGCGGTATCAGCCATTTTTGCAGGAGTGGCATGCTGGGTTTTCATTGCCTTGGGTCATCAGGATCTGGTGCCCGGATCAGAGCCCTCCGAACTTCTGGCCCACCACCTGGGTGAGATTGCGCAAATTCTGCTCTTTTTGATCGGAGCCATGACCATTGTCGAGCTGGTGGACGCACATAAGGGATTCAACATTCTCTCCGATCTGATACACAGCAGCAAACGCAGCACGCTGCTGATCCTGGTTTGCTTTATTACCTTTTTCGTTTCTGCGCTTCTCGACAACCTGACCACTACCATCGTAATGATCTCCCTGGTGCGCAAACTAATACCGGGCGAGGAGTCGCGTAAGTGGTATGCAGGATTCATCATCATCGCAGCCAATGCCGGAGGAGCCTGGTCGCCTCTAGGGGATGTGACCACAACCATGTTATGGATCGGATCCAAAGTCAGCACGGAAGAACTTATTAAATATGTATTCTTTCCCTCCGTCATTTGTCTGTTGGTTCCTATGATGATCGTCCTGGTTTTTACTGATCAATTCAGGGGTAATCTGCAGGCCAACCAGGCTTCGGCTTCTAAACCGTCGCGACTGGCTTCCAGCAGGATCATGTTGTTTGCCGGGGTCATCGGCCTGTTATCCGTACCGGTTTTCAAATCACTCACCCACCTGCCGCCTTACATGGGAATGATGCTGGCACTTGCTGCGGTCTGGCTCATATCAGAATTTGTGGACCCCAAAGTGGAATTTTTCTCCCAGGAAGAAAAGCACAAGTTCACAGCCCGGCATGCCTTATCGCGGATCGAAATTCCCGGCATCCTTTTCTTTTTTGGCATCCTGACCGCCGTGGCCGCACTGGACACTGTCGGCATTCTGAGCAGCATGGCCGCACAACTGGACCTGATTCTGGGGCATAAGGATTACGTGGCCATCGTCCTGGGTGTATTGTCCGCCGTCATCGACAACGTGCCCCTGGTGGCAGCTTCCATGGGTATGTTCGAATTACCCAAAGACCATGAGTTCTGGCATTTCATCGCTTATTCGGCAGGGACTGGAGGGTCCATGCTCATCATTGGTTCTGCGGCGGGTGTGGCGGCCATGGGCATGGAAAAAATAGACTTCATCTGGTATCTCAAAAAAATAGGCTGGCTGGCTGCGCTGGGCTTTCTGGCTGGCTGCGCCTGGTTTTTGAAGGTCGGAGCATAATCTTTTTGTCGCCAAAATTTTTGCTGTAAGAAATACTAAAGTTGATAGCACGAATAATAAAACAGGAACACAACTTTATAATTTGACAGCAGATGAAATAAAAATAGTGGAGGGTGTTTGAACAATGATTGAATGTCTGCACTTTGATTTTGTATGATTTAATGAATACTATGATTAGATGAGGGAAATCAAAGTCAATCAGTCAATCATACCATTCAAAGTTTTAGACAATAAATGAATACTATGATAAAAAATGAATACCCGGATAGTGAATTGACCGGAAAAATAATTGGTTGTGCAATGGAGGTTCACAGAATTCTTGGAAACGGTTTTCAGGAAGTAATTTATCAACGGGCTTTGGCAATAGAAATGTCTAATCACAATATTTCCTATAGCCGCGAACATGAAATGGATATACTATACAAAGGAGAGCAGATAGGTCAAAGGAGAGTAGATTTTTTCGTTGAAGGAAGAATAATGGTGGAGCTAAAGGCTATAGTACAGTTAGAGGACGTACATCTGGCCCAAGCTATCAATTATTTAGAAGCTTACGGATTAGAAATTGGCCTGCTTATTAATTTTGGCAATACAAGTTTACAGTTTAAAAGAGTATCAAAACCTAGAAAAAAATCATAGTCCTCAATTAATCATTGAAATCATAGTTGAAGACAAATACCAAAAACCTCCATAAAACCATTTGAATGAAAGTCACGATTTGAAAATGCAAACTTCTGACAGCAAAATTCGAATGACTGATGTAGCTTAAATTTCATGGCTAATGGCGGCAGCACACCAAAACCTCTTTGCCCGAAGCCGCAATTCAGTTACCTTTGTAGGCTAACCAACAAAACTTATGTCCCTTAAAAACATGTTTCAGCCCCGTACGGGATCCAACCCCATGCTCAGTCAGTCCGTCCTGGACCAGAACAGGTCCCTTGTCGCAGGAGGATCCGGCACCATGACCGTTTCCGGAGCCATCAATAAATCCCTCTTCCTGGGTTTGCTGCTCCTGGGCACCACAGCCTTTTCCTATCTGATGCCCAATCAAATCTTTATGTGGGTGGGATTGATCGGAGGGCTGATCTGCGCACTGGCATCTGCATTCAGACCCCACTGGTCTCCCTATCTGGCGCCTGCCTATGCACTCCTGGAAGGACTGTTGGTGGGTACGGTATCCTATTTGTATGCATCCATGTATCAGGGCATCGTCTTCCAGGCGTCCAGCCTCACCCTTGCCTTGTTTTTTCTTATGCTTTTTCTGTACAAGTCGGGGATCATCAAGGTTACCCAAACCTTTCG
>CAYXKO010000282.1:0-3985 GCA_964465435.1 uncultured Saprospiraceae bacterium
CGCCAATGGCCAGTCGGGCCGCACCCTTCTGGAGGGGCCTCAGGTATCTCACCATCGCGGTACTCGCTTCGGGAAAGATCAGGATGGCCCGCTTTTCTGCCAGCTTATCAAAACTGAATTCGAAAGTGCTCTTGTTGCTGCGCAATTTTTCAAAACCATCCTTTTTGCGGTATATGGGAATCTGGTAGGTCCACTTGAGTATGGGCCTCAGCCATTTCTTATCAAACATGTCGCCCCGGACCAGAAAGTGGAGGGTACGGTGCTGATAGCAAGCCAGCAACATGGCCTCCAGGAAAGAGCTGGGGTGATTACAAAGCATCAGTACGGCACCCCGGTAGGGAATATTCTCCCTGCCGATGACGGTGATACGCCGGAAATAGAAGCGAAAAGCCCATCTGACCAGAATGCGGAAAAACTTGTACAGCATGAAGCCGCAAAATTACCAATTAAAAGCGACAGGCTCATGTTGTTGGGCAAAAAGGAGCTGCAGACCGTGCAAATGAATTTACTTTGCAGCTGCAATGAGCAGAAAAATGGTCATCCTGTCCGGTCCGACCGCATCGGGAAAATCCGACCTTGCAGTCCGGTTGGCGCAATATTTTTCTGTGCCCGTCATTTCTGCAGACAGCAGGCAGGTGTTCCGCGAGGTGAATATAGGCACGGCCAAACCGGATCCTCAAATCAGGGAAAATATAAGGCACTACCTGATCGATCATGTGGATGTAGGAGCCCCATATAACGTGGGACAGTTTGTGAGCGATGCGGAAGCCGTACTCGCGGATTTATACGGAGTTTCTGAATTCGCTTTGGTATGCGGCGGCACCGGTCTCTACACGCGGGCTCTGATCGAAGGCCTCGACAAATTCCCGGATGTCGATCCCGACATAGCAGAATCTCTCAGAAAGACTTACGAACAAAATGGACTGGAGTCCCTGTCCCGGCAATTGCTTGAGTTGGATCCCGAGTATTCCCAGGCGGCAGACCTTCAGAATCCACACCGGGTCATGAGAGCCCTGGGGGTTATCCTTTCCTCGGGACAAAAGTTTTCAGGTTTTCTGGGAAAGAAATCTACCGGAGAAGGATCTGAAGTCCTCCACCTTCTGCTCGAATTACCCAGAACCGAGCTTTATGACAGAATCAACCGGAGGGTGGATAAAATGATGGACGCAGGCTTGCTGGAAGAAACGGAAAGACTTCAGGATTACTGGGGCTGTCAGGCACTGGACACCGTGGGATATCAGGAACTCATCCGCTACCTGCAAGGATCATGGAGCCTGGAAGAGGCGGTGGACAAGATCAAACAGCATACGCGCAACTATGCCAAGCGTCAATTGACCTGGTACAGAAAATTTCATCAGGGGCCTGTGATTCACGCCGGTGACGAAGACAAGGCTGTATCGCTGATATCGGAATTTCTGAGAAAAAATTAATACCGAGGACCTCTCGAAACCTATTTTACAATGCTGTTGTAGGTAAGGACCATGGTAAAAATGGCCGTAGTGGCGGTCAGGGTCTTGGTGAGTACCTTTTCCCAGTCGACCGGATTCTGTTTCTCCTGTTTTTGCTTTTCTGTCTTGACGGGCTTGGCCCCAACGAGAATGACGGATCCCTTGTGCACTTTGGGAGTCACACAGAACAGAATATAATTCCGGGTGCGTTCCACATGACCATTGGCATGTTCGACCGTGATCTTTTTGCGGTCACCCCTTTCGTTGACCCCTGCAGCATACCGGTCTATGTAAAATTTCGCCCTGCGACCCTTGTGATAGGCCACGGCCACGGATTTGTTGGAGGAGATCATCTTGTCCGGATAAAGATCCAGCACATTGGTTTCTCCTGCGATCTGAACCAGGTCCTTTTGTCTGGGTATCCGGATCAGGTCGCCATCCTTCAGAATGAAATTATATTTTGAATTCCGTTTTTTCATCAGCTCTTCCAGGTCCATGACAATAAAGCCCACCTGGTCTTCGACCCTGTACAAGGTGGCGCCCGCAGGGAATGCTTCCGGAGAAAGACCTCCGCATCTTCTGATGACATCCGCCACCCGCTCGTTGGGAAGGACGAGGCCGTACTGGCCCGGAAAGAGGACTTCTCCCTCGATCGTGACCATTTTCTGAAAATTAAAACCAGGCTGGTTGCGAACCACGACAATGTCATAAGGCTGCAAGGCCACACTGAGCGCGGTTTTGGTCTCCTTTAAGTTCCTGCTGCCGCTGATGCTCATCGCCAGTGTTTTGGTAGGCTGGCCCTCCTTGATCACCACTCGGTATATGTCAATATGCTGGGGAGAGGCAGAATAGCTGAATCCCTCCGAAATACTGATGAGGTCGTATGCAGTCATACCCCGTCCATATTGATATCGACCGGGCTTGTTGACGGCTCCGCTGATGTCCACAAAAACGGCATCGGAAAACTCCTCTTCAGACAGAATGACGAGGCTGTCAAATTTTTGCAAGACGGGATTCTGGTCTGGATCAGAGGTAGCGAAAAGGTCTAATCTGAGAATTTCCATCTCTGTTTTATTCATGAGGTTCATTCGGAATAAGTAGCCATATTTCCACGCCTCATCCCGCAATCCTCCCGCAAGGGAGATCAGGTCTCTGATCTTTGTTTTTCCATCCGCATCTATGTAAAACCGGCCCGGATTTCTGGCAGCTCCCGTAACCACCACATAACTCTTTTCGAAATATTCAGAAAGCCTCTTGACTACGATCTCATCCCCGGGCATGAGTGGAATGTCCTTGCTTTTGTCTCCTTCGTTCAGGGTTTTGAGATCAATGGAAATAAAGTGCGTGCTGAAATCGGGATTGTTGCGCAAAATATGCGAATTCTCAAGGTCAGATCGCGGGGTAAATTCCAACTTTCTCACCAGGTCAGATAGCATCATGCCTTTTTTGAATCCATAAGAAGACTCGGCCCTGACCGCTCCCTTTACAAAAACAAAATCCTCGGTTTCCGTCTGCACACTGAAAACCACAACCCGGTCTCCATTTTTGAGCGAATATCCAGACTTTTTCTCCAGAAGTTCCCGGTAGGGCACATCTAGGATGACCCTCTTGTCATTTTCGAAACGGTCCACCTGGATCACCTTGGTGATGGCATCTTCCCTTAATCCTCCTGCGTACTGAATGGCCTTGTTGAGATCTTCCGAATCCAGAAGTTCATATAATGCAGGCCGGTTGACAGAACCGGACATCTCGACCTTTTTTCTCAAGACCGGAACCAGGATGTAGTCGTTCTCCTCGAGGAAGAAATCCTTCTCAACCACCGGGTTGTCCAGAAAACGATAAAGGTCCACCGGTATTTCCTTTCCCCTTCTGATGATCTTGATATGGCGCACCGAACCGATCTCAGTAGGACCACCTGCCGCTGCAAGGGCATTGATGACGTGATTCCGGGCTGATAGCACGTATGCTCCTGGCCGGACCAGTTCTCCCACCAGATTGATCTGTATTTCACGAGCCTGGTTGAGGCTTAAATCAAATTGGTTATCTGAAAACTGATAAAATCTTCTGAATGCTGCAGCCGTGACTTTTCTGGCCTTATCCAGCGACAAGCCCCTTACAAAAACGCGTGGCATGCGATCCGGATTGATGTAACCGTCCCTGCCAATTTCATAAACCTGGTTGAGCTGGCTGACGCCCCAGATATTGACCAGCACGCGGTCACCCGTGCCCAGAATGTAGTGATCCGGCACCTTGTTGGCCTGCTCCGGTCCGTAGACTAATTTTTCGCTGCTCTTAAAAATGTGATGCCCCCAGATCATCTTTGATTCGGTTGGGATCGGTTTCAGACTGTCCTGAACCGGACCGCTTGGTTTTGTCCTGGCGTCTTCTTCACGGTTCAACTCCTTGCGCTCAGAAACGGAGACAGGAGCCTGAACGGCAGATGGAGCCGCCGACCGGATGGGGCTCTTCCTGATTTTTTCGGATTCCAGCTGCTCCAGGATTTTTTCAATATCTTCCTGCATCAACGCAAGCTCCGA
>CAYXKO010000283.1:0-3979 GCA_964465435.1 uncultured Saprospiraceae bacterium
CCGATAAGAAGGTGCCTGACCTCGTCCAGGCTAAATCTGACAAGCAATTCTATTTCGTCACACCTGAAGAAAGAATCAAGGATGTATTGACCCTGATGAAGGACCGCGATATATCACAATTGCCGGTAATGAGTAACCAGAATATTATTGGTACTATTTCCGAAAACTCCATCTTGTCTTATATCCTGGAGAATCCCCTTCAAAATTCAGACAAACTGGTTTCTGAAATTATGTCTGACCCCATGCCATTCGTCTCCATGGACCTCCCTCTGAGCATGCTTAACAAATGCTTCAACGAGAAAATACCCGGCGTAATTACAAAAGATGGGAGCAATCAGTACCATGTACTGACCAAATACGATATAATCAGGGCCATTTAAAGAAAGATCAACCTGCGAATCGACCTGAGCCTGTGGGATAGGTTCCCTTCTGGTTTTCTGAGAATACCGGTTTTATCCCAGAGGTCAATTCTGACATTGCCGGAGGCATGAAATATCCGTTTGGAGTCGATGATGATTCCTACATGGCTGATAGCATCAGATTTATTTGAAAAAAAAGCCAGATCGCCTGCGCGTGCTTCATCCACGTCAACGATCTCCCCTCTTTCAACTTGTTGGGAAGCATCCCGGGGAATGTCAACCCATAAAAATCGCATAAATAGCTGTGAAAGTCCGGAACAATCAATACCCATAGCTGTTCTGCCCCCCCAGAGATAGGGCGCACCATGAAATCGTTGTATAAATTTATTCAAACGGGCTTTCAAATCAGATTCACCGGAGATCCTTATGGAATTGCCGGGCTCCGATTTGAAATCTCCCCTGACCGGAACAAAAGATCCGAAAGGCAGCCAAAGGATGCCTTCTGGCACTCTTTGTCTCTGGAAACTTAAATCGATCATCCTCAGAGGCAAATCTGTATTCACCAGCTGGAATTGATCTGACTCCATCCATCCTGAATATTGATCATGCAGGCAGGTGATCCTTACCCAACTATTGTTTCGCTCCGCTATTAAAAATTTTTCGCCAAAAAGTACCTGACTGACCATTTCTGCCCTATGGTCAGGCATCGCCCTCATCGGCATCAGAGGACATTTCAGAGAATATACTTCCATAGCGCCAAAATAAACTTTTTGATTGGCTTTGAACTTACTGAGTTAATTTTACACGCCTTATAAACATATAACCTTTTGGCAAAATGAGCAGACTCTGCCTAATTCTCATGTTGGGTTCATTAATCCCAGCCTCGATATTTTCCCAGGACATCAGCTTCTCGCAGTTTAACCTTTTTAGCAGTTATTACAGCCCGGCCCTTGCAGGTAATTTTGAAGGCAATGTAAAAGTGAGTCTCATCAACCGGGACCATTGGGTAAGATTTACCGAGACACCATACCGGAGTCTGGGTATCAATGGCGACATAAAGTTTGATTTAAAGAGGGGCAATCTACAAAAGGACTTTTTAACCTTAAGTGCCTATTTCCTGACAGACAGAGGACAACTTTTGGACTGGAACAAGAACGAAATGGGAATCGGACTGGTTTTTTACAAAAGACTCAACAAAACAAGAAAAACCTATCTGTCAGGAGGGCTTGGTGTGGGCTTGCTTCAAAGATCTCTTAGCTATGATAATATATTCTTTCAGGATCAGTTTGACGGACTGGACAAATACAACAATCCCTCGCGGGAAATTTTGCCGGTCAACATACACACTACACCTGATTTAAAATTTGGAGTGGGATTCAATACCAGGCTTAATTCCCGATGGAGCCTCCAGTCTGGCACAGGCTTGCATTATATTTTTCGTCCCAATTTTTCATTTTTCAGAAATCTCGAAGACATCAATTATCGCGGATTGTCTGATTTTAAGGCTCTTATAAGGACAAACACCCTAGTCAATTTCATTTACCAATTATCCAAAAGCGAATCCTTTATTCCAAAGATGTATTTTTCAACCCAGGGACCCCATGCAATTCTTCAACTGGGGACGGGATATCGGAAATCCTTTTATTCTCTGAACCAAACCGCATTGCATGCTGGACTGGCAGTCAGATCGGTCAACTCTGTCGATTATTTTACCCCAGTAGATTTTGGACTTCAAATCGGATTTGAGATCAGAAATTTCATCATTGGTTTTCAGTATGACATTGGCATTCGCGATGCACTCAAATATTCCATACCGACGCATTCTTACGAAATTGGAATCAGCTGGATCGGGAACTACGACAATCAGGGCTACATATGCCCCAAATTCTAGACTATAACGTCCAGGTCAACCAATTGCTGGGCTATCTTTCGATCATTGGCCAATCTTTTAACTTTAAACTGTTCTCCGTATTGATTGATTGAAATCATGAATTTCCTGAATCCTCCCGGTTTCACAAATCTGATTTTCAATACGGAAAGAATGCCATTACACACCAAATCCTTATAGTAACTATTCAGCTTTTTCATTTCATCGTCGAGACCCTGCTCCAATTCTGAAAGGCTGACTTCAGGGATCTGATCAAATTCAATATACCATTCGTGATGAGGAGTGCTGCCATCTGACGGAGCTACATTCGGAGCAACTGTAAACTCATTGACCTTAAGGCCAAATCTGGCAATCAGCCTGGTAATTGCAGAATCAACCTCATGGGAAATCACGTGCTCTCCAAAAGCAGAGATATACTGGCTTACTCTGCCAGTCACCCTGAGTCTGTAGGGCCTTGTGGAGTCAAATCGAACAACATCTCCGATGAGGTATGCCCAAAGGCCCGCATTGGTGCTCAGAATGATGGCGTAATCTTCTCCAACCTTAACTTCATCCAGAGTTAATCTCACAGGATCCGGTTGACCGAGCATTTTAAGAGGAATAAACTCATAAAATATGCCTGAATGGGAATTGATCCTGAGAGAATGAATGCCGGGATCATCCTGATACGCGATAAAACCTTCGCTGGCAGGATAAGTCTCTATAAGCTCCAGATCCCCCCCCACTAGTTTGGCAATCTTCTCGCGATAAGGTTCATAATTCACCCCTCCATGAATGTATAATTCCAATTTTGGAAAAACATCCTTAACTGTCGACTTGCCCGTTATATCCAGGAGGCGCTCAAATAACATTTGAATCCAGGGAGGAATTCCGCTCACCACTCTTAAGTCTCTGTGAAGCAGGTCTTCTATGATTTTTTCAACTTTATGTTCCCATGGCTCCAAAATATTGATCTCATGTCCCGGCAATTTGGAGTTCTTGAACCAGGTTGGAATTTCATGATTTACAATTCCCGAAAGTCTTCCTACAGAAATTCCATTCATCTCTTCCAGGATCGGAGAACCCGATAAAAAGAGCATCTTCCCGTCAAATACCTGTGTTTTCGGCCTGTGATATGCGTAGGAAAACAGAGCATTTCTTGCACTGTTTATGTGGTTGGGTATGCTTGCTCTTGTAATGGGAATGTATTTGGTCCCGCTCGTTGTACCGGATGTTTTAGCCAGATATTTTGGACGTCCGGGCCACAAAACATCCAGATCTCCGCCAACCATCAAATCGATGTAGTTCCTCAAGCCTTCATAATCCCGAACCGGAACCCGCTCCCTGAAGTCCTGATAGTTTTGTATTTTATTGAATTGATGGTCCTGTGCAAATTTTGAACCTTTCGCTTTGGCTATCAACTGTTTAAAAACCCACTGCTGCTTTTTTTCAGCCTCGAGTGCCAATTTTTCCTCCCTTCTGCAAACTACCTGCGCTGTGGCCTTGGCCAAATTTGACTTGATGCTCATGGGTTACAAAAGTACCAAGTTTGGATTTCAATTAAAAAAATTTGTTCCCACTCCCTTGCCCTTCGACCAGCTCAGAGCAAGCTCCCTCTTCTCCAAGAGACGAGGGACATTATGCTGATAAACCTATTATCGGGCAAGAATAAGGCTTAGTTTCTGTATACTAAAAATAATGTTTAAAAACAGGTTCTTGGGCTTAAAACACTAGATGTTGTGGGTTAACAGGG
>CAYXKO010000284.1:0-3977 GCA_964465435.1 uncultured Saprospiraceae bacterium
GCAGTCCTGGGCGCAGATGCGCACTGTAATGACCCGAGGCCCCTGACAACCACCCGTGATGGTCGGAAAGGTATTGTTGGCGAAAGGTCCTTCGGCCGGGTTGGTCACGGCCAGGACGCGCTGGGAATAGGTAAAGGGCGATCCGCACGGATCGGTGGAGGAGGCCTGTCCCCTGAAATCTTCGACCAGGTATTGACAGCTGGCATCGAAGTTGCGGTCCTGATCGGCGGGACAGGTGATGTCCGGTGGGGTCAGATCCCTGAGTCTGACGGTCACTGCATCCGTATTGGAAAGGTTGCCACAGGCATCCTGAGTCCGGTAAACAACCGTGGTTCCTATATTGGGTGAAGTCGGGCAGGCCAGATCCGGCACCGGAAATCCACTAACGATAAATGCGTTTGCTATCAGCGTTGCATCATCTGTACAGTTGTCCGCCACATTGGCAGCTCCAACAATGCTCAGGAGATTGGCCTGGGTAACCGTGCATGCGTTGTCCACATCCAGGATCACAGTGGCCGGAAGATTCAATGTGGGATTGGTCACATCGGAAATGGCAAAGGAGTCCACATTGGTGATAGAACAAAACTCGAGAAGTGGCGGTGGTGCAGGATTTAAGCGGGAATAGATTGCCACCAGGTTTACCGTGATGAATCCATTGGCGCAGGTCCCTGAATTAGGAATGATGATCGGCGTCAAAGCCGGAGGGATCTGGATGGGTCTGTTGGTCAGACCTACACGGGTCCATCCATTGCAACTAGCCGCCACCTGCCAGTCGTGCTGGATGGCAACTGAAGGCACCAAAAGGCCACAGTTTACACCGAGGTTGACGTTGATGGGATTGTTGTTGCCCTGTGTGACACAGGTGTTCATACCCGGATCGCAAGGAGTGAACTGTGCGTTTAGCTGAAGTCCAAAAACAATTAAGAAAAGAAAATTCATACTTTTCTTAAAGGCACTGGATGTGAAAGCCGACGGGCAATCTTTTGAAGAATTCATAAGGGTTCGTTTTTCTGGATACATAAGTTAGGGTTGAATGGGATTTTCGATGAGATAAACCTGGATTCGTTCGTGAGAAGGGATCTTCTCGAGGATTTTGACCGATTTGTTGTTGTTGAAGATGAGTTTATTATCAGAGACCTTGAGGGGAAGCTGGTTGAAGCTCCTGCCCTCCGCATATGGGTAGCCTTTGCTCACCATGGATACGTGGTTGGCAAAAAATTCAAATTTGGTGTCGCTGTATTCCGCCAGGCGGACGGAATCCATCAGCTTCTGCGGCACAGAAGACAGGGAGGCGTCCGGAAAGACGAAGAACACAAAGTCAAATTCAGGGTGGTTCTGCAAAAAGAAATTCAGGGTGGGATCTTTGAGCAGCTTGTTGAATTCGCTGCAATCCGCACGTCCGGCAAGTGCCTGAACGGCGTAAGATGTCATGGGTGCTCCTTGAGGCAGAGCGGCCTGACCAGAGGTTGTATCGGAGGTAATTACTTGATTGTCTGTACTTTGAACGGGTGTTTTTTCCTTGCAGGAAGTGAGGAGGGCCAAAGCAAAAAGAATGGAAAAAAGGTATCCTGACCCCTTCGAGTTGAAATCAAAATGACGCAACACCGGAATGAGTTTCCAAGTTTTGGCGTCAATTAAAGCATAAAACAAGGTCGTGTTGGACACTTGCGCTCAATTGATTGATTACAAAATGGAAGGGAAAAGTCCGGGCGTCTGGTTGGCTTCGTCAGTTCACACAGGTCTGATCACCTTCAATACAACAAAATTTCGAGTCTGGTCAGGACTACAGTGCAAAGAAAAGAAATATTGTGTATTTGGGTTACAACAGTTCAAGAAATTTTTTGAAATTTAATACTGGATATTTATAATACTGATATGATGATTGTAACATATGTCAATAAAAAATAATATTAAAGAAAAAAATAATTTAAAGCAGGAGAATGGCTTATGGCGTAGGCGTAGGCTTAGGCTTAAGCTTAGGCTATATCCTTCCCCTCAAACTACTCCAATATCCCTCCAATGATATAGGCGCGCGTACGCGAACTGAGGATCACGGTCTCCAGGATGGGGGCGGATTTGCCATTGAGGCTGACGGACTTGCCGTCTGAGGAGAAGCTGACGGTCTGTCCTGCGAGGTTACTGGCACCGGACCAGGTGAAGTCGGTGGTGCGGACGATGCTTTTGTTGAGGATGGCCAGTTCGGCATCGTCGGGGACGCCATCCTGCAGTTTGCCGCGCTGATTGGCAGACAGTTTGCCCATGGCCTCGTCGTTGGGGATGAACAGGCTGACGCGGAGCCTCTTGTCGTCATAGAGCATTGGAAAAACAGAGGAAGCTGAATTCAGGATGCCGCTGTATCCGGTCAGGTCCTTGCGGCTCTTCAGCCAGCCAAGCATGTGGTCCTTCTCTTCGGTGAGCTGTCCAGGGGTGAGTTTGTTGTCCGCGCTTGCGGTGTCTGTGGTTTTGGAAACCAGGGTAGCCGACGAACCGCCGGAGGCTCCGTCTTTTTTACAGGCCTGCACCAGCCATAAACAGGAAACCAGCACAAGAAGGATCAGATTGTTTTTCATAACAGATGCATTGGAAATTGCTGCAAAGGTAAGTTAAAATGTAGCTTTTGGTATAGGCTTAGTCGCAGGCTGTTGGCTTAGGCTAAGGCTGATGGCTGATGGTGACTGAACGAGCCCTGCTTTTTGCAGGGTATCGCGGGACACCGCGATAAGTGAGTATCCATGTAATTGAAAAAAGGTTTAGTTTTAGCTGAGTGGTCTAAAAGCCACATATGACAATTATTAACTAAAAACTAAACCTTATGACAAAAGTACTGCAAAAAGCTGAGTTTGGAGGTGAAACTATCCATATTGGCCTGGATGTGCATCTTAAAAGTTGGAATGTTTCACTGTATTATGGTAGCCAATACCTTCGAAGCTTTCACCAACCACCTAATCCGGATGCTTTGTCAAGTTTGTTACATCGTGACTTTCCGGGTGCCACATTTAATTGCGCATATGAAGCTGGTTTTAGTGGCTATTGGATACAAAGAGAACTTTCCAAAAGGGGAATAAGATGCATCATTGTTAATCCGGCAGATGTGCCACAGACGGATAAAGCATTTAAGTCAAAAACAGACCGAAATGATTCAAAACGCATCGGTTTGGCGCTACAGGCAGGAATGCTAAATCCACTCTACATTCCATTTGAGGAGACCGAAGCAGACCGTCAGTTAGTTCGGACTTATGAAAAATTAACACGAGACTTGACAAGGTCGAAGAACAGAATCAAAGGAATGCTATATCATTCAGGGATTTTAATTCCAGAGCGTTTTGGAAGCGGAAACTGGAGTAATGTATTCATAAACTGGCTTAAAGACCTGCCGATTCCCTATATAACTATGCGTACGGCATTAAATCATCAGATTAAAATTGTGGAAGATATAAGAGCAGAAAGAATCTTAATACTAAAGGCTATTCGCAAACTTGCGATTAGTGAAAAATATCAACCTATTATATCTAAGTTAAAATCAGTGCCTGGAGTGGGTCCAATAACAGCAATCACACTCGTGACAGAAATTGAAGACATGAATCGCTTCAGTAATTTTGAAAAACTCAATGCATTTATTGGTTTTTATCCTTCAGAGTTTTCCAGTGGGGAGCATGTTCGTACAGGCCATATCATGAGTCGTCATCACAAGCGCTTGCGAAGTTTGATCCTGGAAGCAGCGTGGGTTTCAATAAGACAAGACCCTGCAATGACTCAATATTACAATCAGGCTAAACATAAAGTAGGCGGAAAAAGAGCCATTATTAAGGTATCTCGCAAATTATTAAGCCGTATAAGGGCTGTATGGCTATTAAAAACGCCATACGAAACCGGAGTATTGAAATAAGTAAATAAAAAAATACATTTTTTCTTTCTATATAATTAATCACACCTGTCCAAAATAATTTATGTAATTTAACTTTCCCACTTTTTGTCGC
>CAYXKO010000285.1:0-3971 GCA_964465435.1 uncultured Saprospiraceae bacterium
CTGGCGGCCTGGACTATTTGACGGGAATTACGTATCGAAGCAGCCAAAATTTCCGTCTCATATCCCTGAATTGAATAAATCTCGAAGATGTCCGATATGAGCTGCATTCCATCCCAGTTGGTATCCTCTATTCTTCCTATAAAGGGAGACAGATAAGTTGCGCCTGCCTTTGCTGCAAGAATGGCCTGACCGGGGCTAAATACCAAAGTGCAATTTGTCTTAATTCCCAGATTGGTAAACTCTACAATAGCCCTTATTCCTTCTTTAATCATAGGAACCTTCACGACTATATTAGGGGCTATCTCGGCAAGTTCCTTGCCTTCCTTCAGCATGCCCTCATAATCCACCGATATTACTTCAGCACTCACATCCCCTTCCACCAAATCACAAATTTTCCTGTAATGGCGGTATATATTTTGCATCCCGGAGATCCCTTCCTTGGCCATCAGGCTTGGATTGGTGGTTACACCATCCAGTATTCCCAATTCCTTTGCTTTTTGAATATCATCGAGATTTGCCGTATCAATGAAGAATTTCATGAAAGTAGATTATGAGTTAAAATAAAAAAGGTAAGAGTCCATCGCACCGCTCAACCACATACCCTTGCTGTATTTCTACCCTGGGGGATTAGCAGGAGCTGGTCGTGAACTCTCACCGACCGCAAAAATAAATTAAATCAACTGATCTGTCCAAAAAATTCATCCATTCCGCTCCAATATCCCATAATCTTCGGAAAATGAACAAATTCCATTCTTTCTTTTAGTACAGGATGCTCAAAACCAATTTTATAGGCGTACAAGCATAGATCATAGGCTGGCTTGGGCAAGGAATTTCCATATTTGACATCTCCCATCAACGGGCAACCCACATAAGCCAATTGTGCCCTTATTTGATGGGACCTGCCCGTAATTAACTGAATTCTGAGCAGGTATTTTCCATCCTTTTCCCCCAAACACTCATAGATCAGTCTTGCATCCTTTCCTCCCTCAACAGGATGATCAAACACTGTTGTCTTATTGGTCGACTCATCTTTTAACAGATAATGAAATAGCTCTGAACTCTTCTGAGGCGGAGCAAAGTTTGTAATCGCAAGGTAGAATTTGTCTATTTTGCGAAACTTAATCTGATCATGCAGGCGGGTATAGGCTTTGGAAGTTTTCGCCATGACCATGATTCCCCCTACGGGCCTGTCATACCTTTGAAGCAATCCCAAATAAACATCGCCAGGTTTGTTGTATTTCTCCTTCAGGTATTTTTTGACGATATCCATGAGATTGGGGTGCCCGGTATTGTCACCCTGGGACAACAAGCCCGGATATTTTTCCAAAACCAAAATGTGATTATCTTCGTAGATGAATTTAGGAAGCATTTTGACTGACAAAATTTCATTAAGGATAGCAATATCACCCTGCCCCAACGACACCTTCATATTCGGGCACTGGCTTTTAAACAACTATGATGCAATAAAAGGTTCACCAGAATTGGCATTAGAATGCGACTACCTGGACATTCAGGAATTGAATCAACAAGCACTGACCTACCAATACGATCTGATTAAAGTCAGCGCTGCGCACATCGGTAAACTGCTGGACAGATATCAGGTGCTGACCACCGGAGGAGCTTTGGGCTTAGACTGCGGCCCTCTTCTTATTTCCAAAAACAACATTAACCCGGAGAATATCAAAAATTTCAGAATATTTCTCCCTGGAATTGACACAACAGCCAAATTACTTTTTGATTTTGCCTACCCTAATGCTAAAAACCACTCCTATGTCTTATTTTCAGAAATTGAAGATCGGGTATTGAATGAGGACGAGGCTCTGGGTGTGATTATTCATGAAAACCGCTTCACTTACGCAGATAAAGGCCTGATTTGCATCAAGGACCTGGGGCAATATTGGGTTGAACAAACCGGGCTCCCAATCCCATTGGGTGTGATCATGATCAGAAAATCCCTTTCTAATAAAGTCAAGGAGTCCATTAAGAATTCCATTCAAAAATCCATTTCTACTGCCAATTCTGACCCTCAGGGAATATGGAGTTATATTAAGAGACATGCCACCGAGTTGGATGACAGCGTGATTAGAAATCATATTAATTTATATGTAAACCGGTTTAGCGTTGAATTGGGATTGGAAGGAATGAATGCTGTCAGATATTTACTGAACCTCCAGGGATATAAAAATATTCAATCCGAGCTATTTTTCTGACCACTCTAACCAATTACTATTTTTTTATATTTGTATATCCCTATAAACAATCTATTTATATAAATTTTTGGGATAATAAGGCGAATATTCATTTAAACTTGAGCGCTGAACCCCCATCCAGACCCAAGGTCAATGGGCGTATTTTTGGCATAATATCTCCCATTTTGGAAGGATTTTTCTTTGATTCGATGGCTTGAATCATTTTTTGGCACATAATTTGATATCATTAAATCGAGTTTTGAGTTTTGGTTATTAAATGAAGATTTGCCCGTATAACGTATGCGGGCATTCTTTTTTTAGCGATTATCCTGTCCAGTTCCTCATATGTTGTATTTTCGCCGCAACGAATCAAATCACCTTATATGATTATTGGCGTACCCAAGGAAATTAAATCAAATGAAAACAGGGTGGCCCTCACCCCTGCCGGAGCACTCGAGCTTAAGAAAAGAGGCCATAGAATATATGTCCAATCAACTGCCGGCGTTGGCAGTGGATTTACTGATCAGAACTACATAAACGCCGGAGCCGAAATTCTGAATACCATAGAGGAAATCTACGCGATCGCGGAGATGATCATAAAGGTGAAGGAGCCCATTGAATCCGAATACAAGCTCATCAAGGAAAATCAACTTCTGTTTACTTATTTCCACTTTGCATCCTACGAACCACTTACCAAAGCCATGATGGCCAGCGGAGCAGTTTGCCTCGCTTATGAAACGGTGGAGCTTGCCGACAGAAGCTTGCCCCTGCTGGTTCCAATGTCTGAAGTGGCTGGAAGAATGGCTATTCAGGAGGGAGCCAAGTATCTGGAGAAACCTCAGAAAGGCAAGGGAATTTTGCTTGGTGGGGTTCCCGGAGTACCCCCGGCAAAGGTTTTAGTGCTTGGTGGAGGTGTTGTAGGCACCCAGGCCGCTAAAATGGCTGCCGGTCTTGGTGCACAGGTCACCTTAATGGATATCAGTTTGCCCCGACTCAGATACCTGGCTGATGTAATGCCTGCCAATGTAAACACCATGTTCTCCAATGAACTGACCATTAGAGAACTGGTACAAACTCATGATCTAATTGTGGGTGCTGTACTGATCCCGGGCGCAAAAGCGCCCAGTCTTGTTACCCGGGACATGCTCTCCACCATGCACCCCGGCACCGTTTTGGTGGATGTTGCCATTGATCAGGGAGGATGCATTGAAACCTCTCGTCCGACCACGCATGACGATCCAATTTACATCATTGACAATGTCGTTCATTACTGCGTCGCCAATATGCCCGGTGCCGTGCCTTACACTTCAACCGTTGCCTTAACAAACGCGACCTTACCTTACGCAATCCAACTTGCCGATAAAGGATGGGCTGAAGCATGCCGAAATAACAAGCCTCTTAAACTTGGGCTCAATGTGATCAAAGGAAAGGTGGTATACGAGGGAGTTGCGCGAGCTTTTGACCTGGAGTACACTCCAGTAGATCAAATCTTATAATTTCGAGTTTTGCAGGCCTATTCTTATTGGATTGATATTCAATAAAATAAAATAGATTTTTTGATTTCAGATCAGAGTCTTCAAATTTTTTCCAATTTCAAATGAAATTTATTGTGAAGTAATTATGTTTGAATAGTATAATTATCACTATTTTAAGGTGTCAAATTATCGTTCACATAAAAATTATAAAAATATGACGCACTTGACTTTAGAGGAACTCAGAGAAATCAAACACAAGTTACCTGCCGGAAGCATCAAAAGGATTGCAGACGAGTTAAACCTGGAT
>CAYXKO010000286.1:0-3951 GCA_964465435.1 uncultured Saprospiraceae bacterium
GGATTCCAAAAAACGATCCCGGTAGACCTCCGGGATCAAAGCACATTGCTTTGATACGGGCCTTAATGCTGCGATAATCCTGTACACACCGTTGCGGAGCCAGGACGGCCAGATTAATATGATCCAACCCAAGATGGCCCAAACACCCTTCAATTCTTTAAGAGCCAGACCAATGGCATCGCTGTAGTAATAATTTACTCCCTGAATGTTTAAAACCACTGAATCCAGGCCGGGAGGCAGATCCAGTTTTACCCCTTTGGGGGATTGCAGGGAAGCAAAGCGCAGTCGGGCCCTGCGATCGGCCCAAAGCAAAAAACGAACGCTCCTGTAACACAAAGGACAGTGATCATCGTAAAACATGACAGGGCCTGAATAATCTTCCACGAGCTGATAACACAAAAGACAAGCCATGTGTTGCCCTTCTTAACAAGCTATCCTGTACTTTTGGCCCTTCAATCCAATCAAAGATGAACTTTCAGAACGAATTTCAGACAACGGCAGAGCGTTTCATGCGCTATGCCGCGATCGATACCCAGGCAGATCCCATGTCCCACAGTTCACCATCCACTGAGAAGCAGAAGAACCTATCGCGACTGCTTCACGAAGAACTGGTCCAGGCAGGCATAGAATCCGAACTCGATGAATACGGCTATGTCTACGCCCGCGTGAAACCCAGCTCCGGCCAGGCGGGAGCCTCCATTTTTTTCTGTGCGCATGTGGATACGGCACCTGACTGCAGCGGTACCGGGGTCAAACCCATTCTGCACCGCAACTACCAGGGTCAGGACCTGGTCCTGCCGGACGATCCCGAAATTCGCATCAGCCCCAACGAGTTTCCGGCCCTTAAGGATAAAACGGGAGAAGACATCATTACGGCCTCCGGTCAGACCCTCCTGGGAGCTGATGACAAGGCCGGTGTCTGCGCAATCATGGAGGCTGCCCTTTACCTGCATGCGCATCCGGAAATACGGCACAGCGGCATGACCATTCTGTTCACGACCGACGAAGAAATAGGCCACGGCGTGGACCACGTACGTCCGGAAAAACTGAAGGCTGACTTCGGATACACCCTCGACGGAGGCGAACTGGGCAGCCTGGAGGACGAGACCTTTTCCGCCGATGCGCTGACAGTAAAAATCAAGGGAGTATCCACGCATCCCGGATACGCAAAAGGAAAGATGGAAAGCGCCATCAAGATCGCTTCAGAAATCATCGCAGCCCTGCCCAAAGACAGGCTATGTCCCGAGGTCACGGAAGGTGGCGAAGGTTTTGTCCACCCTACCCGCCTCAGCGGCTCTCTGGAGTCCGCCGAGATCGATTTCATCCTGCGCGATTTTGACACCCGCATGCTCGACTCACACGCAAAGGAGGTCCAATCCATTTGCGAGCAGATTCTGACCCGGTATCCCCATTCCTCGTTTGAACTCGTGCGCAAAGAACAGTACCGCAACATGAAAGAGATCCTCGTCCACCGTCCCGAGGTGACGGATCTCGCCATGAGGGCCATGACCGATGCCGGTATCCGCATCAAAAAAGGAAAGATCCGGGGCGGTACCGATGGCAGCCGTCTGTCCTTCATGGGACTGCCCTGCCCCAACCTCTTTGCCGGAGAACATGGGATCCATTCCAAAAAGGAGTGGGTCAGCGTCCAGGACATGAAAAAAGCTGCGGAGGTGATCGCGAGGATATCGGTCCTCAATGGATGAGGATTGTCCTCTGTTGAAATGCTGAATACAGGACTAAAAATGGAATAAAGTGCCTGAGAATTATTCAATTTAAGTTATCTTGCATATTGAAGCTTCATGGTGAAGCTGATCCTAATCTCTCAATATGCCTTCAAGCCTGTGCAGGATAATTAATATCGTTTTTTGTAGCCTGATTATTTTTTTTACTTTCAAAACATCAGCCCAAACGGTCCAGTTGGACTCATCCAATCTTCCAATCGTTATCATAGACACGCGCGGAAAGACCATTGCCAACGAGCCCAAGATCACTGCGCACATGAGGATCATCTACAGTGGGCCCGGCAAGATGAATTATCGTCGGGACACCAAATCCCACTACAACAATTTTATCGGGATAGAGACCCGAGGAAACAGTTCGCAATCCTATCCGCAAAAGCAATACGGGCTTGAACTCAGAGACAGCGTCTCAGGCGATGACCTGGATGCCGAACTCCTGGGCATGCCAGCTGAAGAAGACTGGATCCTTTATGCCCCTTACAATGACGTGAGCATGCTTCGGAATGTGATCACCTATCACCTCTGGAATGAAATGGGTCACTGGGGACCGCGCACGCGGTATTGCGAGGTCATACTCAACAATATGTACCAGGGAGTTTATATCCTGATGGAATCCATCAAGAGAGGTCCCCATCGGGTGGACATCTCAAAAATGAATCCGCAAGATACCTCAGGATTGCAGTTAACCGGCGGATACATCATGAAGATCGATAAAAAAAACAATGTCAACGACAAGAGCTTTGTCTCCAAGGTCAAATCCACCACCAATACGGACATCACATGGCTTTACCACTATCCCGAGTCAGATGACATTCATCCCAAACAACAAGACTACATCCGCAGGTACATCGACACCGTTGAACAGCTGATCGTCTCCCCCAATTTTGCCGATCCAGTAAATGGCTACCGAAAATATCTGAGCACGAAGTCCTTCATCGACTACTTTCTGATTACCGAGCTGACCCGCAACATCGACGCCTACAAGGCCAGTAGCTATTTTTACAAGGAAAAGCTGACGATGGAGGGCGACAAGGGACAATTCAAGGCAGGACCGGTCTGGGATTACAACTTTGGATATGGCAATGCCAGCTTTTGCAGCGGCGCCCAAACCACCGGTTGGATGTACGATGGATGTATGCCTCCCACATTGGCCACCCCTGTCCTTTGGAGAAGACTGCTTGCCGATCCCGGGTATGCCAATGAAGTGAAATGCCGCTGGCTGGAACTGAGAAAAACCATCCTGGATACCGGATATCTCTTTTCCTATCTCAACCGCTATGCTTTTGACACCCTGGATGCCGCGCAAAAACGACATTTTACCCAATGGAGGATCCTTGGCACCAATCCCGGGGGATTCAATGCCTACATCGCAAGCTCCTACCCTGATGAAATGAACCGTCTAAAAACCTGGATCCGAAACCGGATCAATTGGATGGACGCCAACATGCCGGGAACCTGCACCTTGCCCCAGGCCAAAATAAAAATCCCGCTGGATCCGAATTGCTTTACTGGTAACAGGCCCATGATGTCCAAAAATCATCCCTTTGGGTCTGCTCCTTTCCTTTACGATGGAAAGGAAACCTTAGCCAACCTGCCTGCCAACCTGGTGCGTTGGGTCCTGGTCGAACTCCGGTCGGACAAAGACTCAACCAAACTGGTGGACCGGCGAGCGGCTCTGCTGAGGAATGACAGCACCCTGCTGGATACAAATTTGCAGACGAGTCTGACCTTCTACAAGGCGAAGGCCAATGAGGATTATTTAGTGGTCATCCGCTACGATGCGATCAGTCTGCTCCTATCCAGGAACAAGATCCGGATGCCCAATACCTTGGCTTTGAACCTCACTCTGACACAACTGCAACAGCCCCCTGCTTCGGGCAGCCCCCTCTTTTATAATTTCAATCCATTCGGGACCGATACCCTGAGGGTCTGTAGTGGAGACAACCTGACATTGAGCGACAGCCTTCTGGTCCGGCTCGGTTACTCCGGAATGGACCTGAGCACAGAACAGACATTGATTTCTGTACATCCACAAGGTCCCGGAATATGGGCTTTGGCAGCCCAGGCACCGGGTATATATCCTACCACCATCAACTGGACCTGCCGAGGACAGCTTAAGACCCAGAGTCCTCTGGTTGTCGAGGTCTTGCAATCACCAAAGCCCATGATCATCGGGCAAACGAAATTTTGCAAGGGAACCCGCATGAAT
>CAYXKO010000287.1:0-3939 GCA_964465435.1 uncultured Saprospiraceae bacterium
ATAGAAGAGGAGACAACTTGCACAAAAAAGGACGTCCGCAATCTGCACAGAGGCCGAATGCCGCTCTATCCAATTGCAATGTAGCATTAGGAATCCATATGTAAAATAACCATTTATAGTAATTTTATATGTTAAATATATAAATTATATTTAATTAATTATTTATATGCACTTTACATATAGAATTATAGTATATTTAATTAACTTTCAACAAATAATTTGTTAAACTCCCAGTTCCTGATCACACTTAAGACCTGACCAAAGCTGGTAAGTTAGTGCTATCCGCCAGATACTAGGGCTAAAAAGCTAATGCCTGGGCTTATGCCAATTGCCTAGGCCTGGGCTCTTCACTCTAAGACGTCATGTAATAAATAATTTATTCGCTACAGCTCATTGGTCATAAGCAGATTCCCTGGTTCATGGCTTTTACAAAAAAATCACCGGATCCCGATGAGGCGCCAGGCACCCGAGCCCGGGTCGAGTTGAAAGGCATAGATGCTTTCCTGACCCTCGACGGGAGCCGTAAGGTTGTAATAAAACGGGGTGCCGCTCAGGTCCATCCTGCCATTGTTATGAAAGCGGATCTTTTTGATCCGGTCGTCGCCGCGCGGTCCCAGGCCCTCGATGCTGAGTTCGAGCCGGGGCTTCCCCTTCGGTTTGAAATCTTCGGTCAACGCGATGCTCCAGAGTTCGGATCTGCGGGCCAGGCCGTAGTAGAGCCGCCGCTCGTTTTGGATCGTTGCGATACCCACACCGATGGCGTCGATGCCCTGCAGGATCTCTGCAAATTTCCGGGTCCGGGTATGTACGATCCAGATCCGGCCCAGTTCTTTCTTCTGATCGGAACCTGCCAGCGTGCTCAGCACAAGCGACTCGGTCGCACAGTCAAAAAAAGAACCGATCAAGCCATACGGATTGCGTTCATGAGGCAGGGTTTTCATGGGCAGGCGCACAAAGGCAGACATCTTGCCGGATTTGGAATCGATCCGGTGCACGGTATTCTGATCGGCCGCCTTGTTTTGCAGCATGTTGACATTGGGCTTGGGGATCACATAGAGATTGCCTTCCTTGTCCGTGGTGACCGCTCCCAGGTATCCGGCCGATCTCCAGCTGGGATCCTGATGGGTTTTTAGGCGTTGGGACTGGGTATTTTTGGGATCTGCCAGCTCGATGAGCACAACCCCCATAAACCGGCGCTCGGTGGTCGATAGTGCGGACCTGGAAGGGTCAAAGCCCAAAGCCCTGATGAATCCGGGCTGGCCCTTGCAATCCTGTCCCCGGCCTTCCGGTGACCGCAAGCAAAGCATTGCGAATAAAACGATGATCAGGCGTATGCTCATGGCCGGTCAAGGTGAAATTTGGGTCCTGAAAAACAGGGATAAACCCTGGCGACGTACACGCCATTTTCAAGTACGGACTCCGCCCAGCAATATTCGGCACCGGGACGGTTGTCATTCTTCAGCTGGGGCACATACCACAGGACCAGTTCGGTATTGGCGGCGGCTTCGGGAAGCGGTTCGATGAATTTCTCGGGACCCTGTCGGTGATCGGTATTGCAGCAGGGCCCTACAGTGGGCAGGTCCGTCTCCGCCTCATTGCGGTCGCGGTGCCGGCGCGTCAGGTAATAGTAGGCACGGTCACCCCGGCCGCCGTCGCCAAATTGGCCTTTGGCCGCCTCTATTTTGAGAAATGGCTTTTCGCCCGACAGGATCCTGCCAAAAAACCGGCCATCCGCATATTCCGTGAGCTCGTTTTCCAGTTGCCATCCCTCTCTTTCCCAAACTTTCCATTGACCATCCCTCAGGCTCTCAAAATAATTGTTTCGTCCTGCCAGGGCCATGCGCGTCACCGGCCGGTATATGCCGTCGGTACCGCATCCACGCCCCAGCGATCCCACCACGGGTCGAAAACTGCCGTCGCGGTAAAACTCAAAATGCTGCTGGTAGTTGTAGCTGCAGGGAGTGGGCCAGCCCTCGCTGAAATATTTTTGAACGATCCGGAATCCGATGGTATCCGCTCCATTCACCATGGGTTCGAAATAAGGAGGCTCAATGGCCACCACGGCGGCCTGGCTGTATTCCGGACAACCGATGGCATCGCTGTATCCAAAGCCTTCCGTCGTGGAGTAGGACACGTGCCAGTCCACCATGCGGATGTCTTCAAACAGGGGCTGGTCCTTGTAGCGGATGTCGCTGAGCTTTAATCCGTCGGAGCGCGTCAGGCTGTAGGCAAAACTCCATCCGTCCTGCTGGTGCTTGTTTTCCTTCTCGCAGAAGCACTCCATCATTTTCTCGTTTTGCACCAGGCGCTCGGTGACCGCCATCCCGGTCGTGCCCACCTCCGTCCATTTCAGTCCCGCGATCCTCAGATCGGTCAGGTCGACGATGACCCAAAGTGCCTTGTTCTCCTTCACAAAAGTGGGAGCCACACAGAGATGCTGGGACCGCTGGCATTTGGTGCGGTTGAGCGCGGTCTTGGTGGAGGGCATGCGTACCTGATCTTTTTCGGGTCCCTTGCCGCCATACTGAGCGATGACCGCAGTATCGTGGGTGGCTATCCAGACGGCAAGATCGCCCAAATGAGGTGGCAGGTCAGGCTGAAATCCCCTGTAATATGACAAGTCCAACAGTTGCTTGTTATGGGTGTTGACCAAAGCCAGGATCATGCTGTTGGTCGGATAGTGGTAGATCTCTACGCGGTAACACCCCTTGCCCTGACAGGCCATCCCTGTACCCGGCTGATCGGAAGGTCTCATGGCAGATACAGAGAAAACCTCTGAAAGCATCGGCTTGCCCGTTCCTTTTTCAAAATAATACTCCTGTAGGCGCGGGTCATTGACCACCAGGTCCTGAGCCAGTACGGCATCCTTGTCCTCATCCCCCAGGTCGAGCAGGAGGATCGGCTTTTTGGTCAGCAAAACCCGGCTGATTCTCCCCCTTCGATCCTCCACCGGGTCCTCTGTGACCAAATTACTTTGGCTCAGCCGGTCGGTGCCGCAGGATGCAAGGATCATGCATACAATCCAAAAAAGAAGCATGGCGGATCCTGCCTCTTGTCCGGGCTTTTTCTGTTTATTGCTCATGGGGATTACTGAAATATTTAAGGGTCAGAAAACTAGTATCCGTGAGGGCATGCAGAAAATGCAAAAGGTCTGATTTTTCCAGTTCATTCAGTTCGAACTCCTGCATCCTGCCATCGCGGTTGGGGTGGTCTTTTCCGTCTCCCATGCAGTCGCCAGTCTGATTGATCCTGCCTCCTCTGCTGTAGATGTCAATGACCTCACCCAATGTCTCGGTGGATCCATCGTGAAAATAAGGCGCGGTGATGGCCACGTTGCGCAGGGAGGGAATGCGAAAGCGGCCGATGTCGATGCTGTCGCCCGTGGCCTGAAAAAGTCCCATATCGCTTATAGGATAGAGCTCATCGCAATAATACAAACCCACATTGGCGTATTCAAATCCACGGTCCGGCTCATCCAGGTTGCGGCCGTTGTGGCAATTGCCGCAGCCCAGCCTGTCGCTGAAAAAAAGGTTCATGCCGCGAATCTCCTGATATCCAAAATCGCTGGTGTCCTTCGTCTCCAGCCAGCGGTCGTAGGCATTGTTGTAGGACACCAGGCCCTTTTCATAAGCTGCGATCGCACGCAGGATGTTTGGAAAACGGATGGGATCGGAATCGGATGGAAAGGCTTTCCTAAAAGCATCCCGATACCAGCGGTCCTTTCCCAAGTTTTTAAGGATCTCCTTTTCATGACCCAGCGCACCCATTTCCGGAGGATGGGTTCCAAACAGAGGACGCAGCATTTGCTGTTCCAGCGAACGGAGCGTATCATCCGCCCAGGTCAATGCAAAGCGATCCTTGAGGTTGATCAGCGAGGGAGCATTACGCAGGACGTGGTCGCCGTAAAGCCCTGCAGAACGCCTGTATCCGTCTGAGAAG
>CAYXKO010000288.1:0-3939 GCA_964465435.1 uncultured Saprospiraceae bacterium
CACTTCGTCAAAGGCCAGTCGAATCTCCCAGATGCTGACCGCGAGTGCATGGGTAAGGCGGGGTCCCTGCAGATCGGTGGATTGATCGACCCGGCTGTTGACGCGGCCGGGCGTGCCACCCAGCGGATCTTCTGAAGCCGCCCAGCTGGCGGCCCCCTGACAGGATTGCCGCGCCTTGATGAGTTCGAGGCTGTAACCTCCGTCCTTTTTGGAATCCGAACCGTACCAGGACAGGTCAAAATTGAGCCCGTCCAGGAGACTGCCATCAGCAGCCAGCAGCCGGACCTCGTCTCCTCCGTTGTTGAGGGAAGGGAAGGATTGCAGGCCCGCTACTTCACCATAGGAACGGAAGGCAAGGCTGTCATTTTGCGGACAGAGGATCAGGTAGCTGCCCGGATTGAGAACCCTGCTTTTGAAGGGTGCGGACAATCCGGAGGCGTCCCCCAGTCTCAGACCGGCGAGCTGAAGCGGATCGCCGGAAGCATTGTATATCTCTACAAATTCCACCTCCGGCAGGCCGACGGTCGGTGTCGGGTCGGCCATAATTTCGGTGATCAGAATATCACCGGATCCCGGCAAGCGGGAATCCGGGCTACGGAACCGGATGGAGTCAAGACTTTTGAGTTCATTGCCGGCGGAATCCCTGATCCCGCTGTACCTCAGGGTATAAACCGTGGCGGGTCTGAAAGGGATACCAAACCGCAACAGCCACCTCCGGTCCGAGCTGTCCCGCTGAGCGGAAACCGGACTTCCGATCTCGGGTATGAAATAATTCCGGGTATCAGCCGCAGAGGCTTCCCCGGGGGGCTCGTCAAACACGACCTGGAGCGAGCGGTCTCCGGACGCCGTCGCCTGCACGATGCGGGGAGGCAGGGTGTCGCGGACGGGGGCGCGGACGCCCGCGTCGTCAAAACTGAATTTGTCTTTTCTTGTATCGGTGTAGGTGCACAGGAGGCCGTACCAGGCATCCGCAAGGGGCAGGCGCAGGGAATCCGCGAGGACGGCCTCCGGAGCGGGATTTGCGCCGCCGCTGTAATCCGTGGCTATCGCCCAGGCGCTGTCGGCCTGCCTGCTGAGCTCAAAATAGCATAGGGAGGGGTCTGACGACAACTTGCCCCTGGCTCCCTGGCCCAGCAAGGTCGTCCGGTTGCCCTGCCTTCCAAACAGTTTCCAGTTGTCCTCATTGCCGTTTTCTCCGATGTCCAGGTAATAGCCGTCCGCAGTGGCGGGATCCGGTCGGTCCATGGCCAGCCAGAAGCGCAGCCTGTTGGCAGCGGAGGGAGCAAAGTCCAGTCGAATCCAAAGGCTCCATCGCTGATCAGAGGAGGCATAACGAAAGGGTCGGTGGATAAAACTGCTGCCCGCAGCAGGCGCCTGCAACATCAGTCTGCCTTCCGTCGTGATCCTGAAATGGGCCGTATCTCCGAACCAGGCACTGAGGTCCCCGTCAAAGTGGTCCAGCCACTGGGCACTGACGGGAACACAAACCAGCCAGAACAGGCCGGCAAACAGAATTCCCCGAAACAGAATTTGCATGTCAGATCGTCTCATAGACCGTTGTCTTGGTGCCCTTTCGTTCAGATTATTTCCTCCCACGGGCTTGCTTTTCATCTAAGGTGCCAAAGTTAGGCAGAAATCACAAAGCCTTTGTTAAATCTTGGTTTGTCCAGACTCCGATCCTTACCTTCGCACCATAAATTTTTTGAATATGTTGAAGATCGCCGTGGTGGGAGCCACCGGAATGGTGGGACAGGAAATGCTGAGGGTCATCGAAGAACTGCAGCTACCCTATGACGAACTCATCCTCGCCGCCTCAGCAGGTTCAGCCGGCAAAACGCTACACTTCCGGAGCAGGGATTACCTTCTGGTGACAGTTGAAGAGGCGATCCGCATGAAACCGGACATTGCCTTGTTCTCCGCCGGTGGGGGCACTTCCCTGGAATATGCTCCCGCCTTTGCTGCGACAGGCTGCTATGTCATCGACAACAGTTCCGCCTGGAGGATGGATCCCGACTGCCCGCTCGTGGTGCCTGAGATCAATGCGGACCGGATCACCCGCTCCTCGCGCATCATTGCCAATCCCAACTGCAGCACCATCCAGATGGTGGTGGCCCTCAACCCCCTGCATCAGAAGTACGGCGTGGACCGCATCGTGGTATCCACCTACCAGTCCTTTACCGGCACGGGCATGAAGGCAGTGCGCCAGTACGAAGCTGAAAAAGGCGGCCACTCCGCTCCGGAGCCACGCGCCTACGCACATCCCATCTTTGAAAATTGCATTCCCCAGTGCGACGTCTTCCTGGACAACCTCTACACCAAGGAAGAAATGAAACTGGTCAACGAGACCCGCAAGATCCTGGGCGATCCAGGCCTGCGGATCACGGCCACCGCCGTCCGGGTGCCGGTGTACGGCGGGCATTCCGAATCGGTGAATGTTTCTTTTCACAAACCCTTTCGCCTGGACGAAGTGAGGGCGATCCTGTCCTCCGCTCCCGGCCTGGTCCTCCTCGATGAGCCCCCGCAATCACGCTATCCCACGCCCCTGCAGGCACGGGGCAAAAACGAGGTGTTCGTGGGCAGGATCCGCATGGACGAGTCGCAGGAAAACGCACTCAACCTTTGGGTCGTGGCCGACAACCTCCGCAAGGGTGCTGCGACCAACGCCGTCCAGATAGCTTCCTATTTGCTGGAAAAGGAATACGTAAAAAATTAGTTTTCAGCCTTTTAAGCTTTCAGCCTTTTTTAAGGATAATTTTTGTCCGGAATTCTTCCATTTTTCGCGAAATGGTCAGATTTTTGCATCCCTTTTACCAAAAACCGGATGTGAAGAGACCTTTCTTCTGTTCTTCTTCGTTTTCAGGTTAAAGGATAGGCCGAAAGCCTGAATGAACTTATTAAAACTGAATCATGCGTAACAGGATCGTAGTTTGGGGAACCGATGCGGAAGAGCACAAGGTGCTTCTGGCAGTTGCCCTGGAAGCGGAGGAAAACAGGATCAACATCCACGTCATTCCTGACCGCGATTGTACTGAGGAGTTCTTTAAAAGAATGATGTCCGAATGGAGGGAAGGCGGCGAACTGGAATTTCCGGCTTCGACCCAGCATCTGGTGCGCGAGCTCTCCATGGCCGACAGCATCCTGCCGGAGGACCTTAAGGTGGAACGAACAGACGTGATTCAGAGGGCACAGATGGAATGGCATTTCGCTGTGCTCACCTCCAAGCTCTACCGCAATTTCAAAAATGACATGGAGGAGATCTCGGACAAGGTCAAGCGCCTGGAGGTCTTCGATCCTGCGCTTTGGGAAGACATGAAGAATCTTTGGGCCAACGTGCAAAAGCAGGTCATGGACAAGAACCTGTTCAAAGACCACATCGATTCCCTCAGGCAAAAATCCGATGCCATTTTTGACGAACTCAAAAAATTGCGCGACAGCGCCAAAAACGAGGCCAAGGAAAAATCCAAAGAGGTCCTGGACCAGTTTATGGACCGCATACACCAGCTCGCCGAGAGATTGGAGAGCGGTGCTGTGATCAAACCGATCTTCGACGAACTGGTCAAGCTGCAAAACGAGATCAAGGAGATCGCCGCCCTGGAAAGAAGCCATGTGCGCAAACTGAAAAACCGCCTGGACGAGGTCTTCAATGCCCTCAAGGCCAAAAGGGAATCCCAGCCTTCTTCTTCACCCGGCAAGATCATGGATCAGGTAAAAAGCCGGATGGAGGGCCTGAGCCAGGCCATCCAGAGACTGGAGCAATCCCTCAGGGGAGACCAGCGCGACATTGATTTTGAAAACAAAAGGATCGCCACCACCAACGGACAGCTGGAAGCACAGATTCGCGTGGCCAAGATCAAAATGATCGAGGAAAGAATGCGCCTCAAGCAGGAAAAACTAGACGAGCTCAACAAGGTGCGCGAAGGCCTGGAGAAAAAACAGGAA
>CAYXKO010000289.1:0-3929 GCA_964465435.1 uncultured Saprospiraceae bacterium
CAGCTCCTCGATGCCCGGTGCGGGCAATCCCCGCAACAGGCTCAGATTGTAGGCCATCCTTTCTGCATCGATGATCTCCGCGGTGCCGGCCTGGTATCCGCAATCCCGGAAGGTGCGGGCAGCCTGGCTCATCCAGTGGGAGATCGGCGATTGTGGCATGCGGTACAGGGATTCATTCCACGAAGGTGAGAGGATACCTGCGGAATAGGATCGGTTGAGCATCAGCCGTTCGTAGGACCAGGGGATCAACGTGCAGGAGACGGGGATCGTCTTCAGGACTCGGATGCTTTCCTTTTTTGTCTTTTCGAGCATGGGAAGCGTGAGTACGGGTCCGTGCCAGGCTCCGCAGACCACGGCAATTTTCTGATGTCCATCATCCAGACATTTGCGGAGCGTTTTTCTCATGAACTGTTCGCGGATCAGGGTTTCCTCATCGTCGCTGCCCTTGCTGATTTTTCTGAGCTGGGTCATCAGTTGCAGGATCACCTCAAACAATGCCCCGTGCTCCGTCCAGTGCTCGAAGTACCGGGTCCACCACATTTCGCTGTCCTCGTAGCCCTGACTTCGGGCGAGATAGCCCAGGGGATCCCGTATCATGGAAATTTGTTCCTCGTCGAGTACACCGGCCTCCCGCCCTTTGAACTGATGTCCCAGGAGCATGTGCGCAGCCGGCATGTCCATGGGGCGCACTTCGATGCCATTGCTCAGCCCGTAGCGCACGGCCTGGTACTCCGGAGAGAAATCAGCGAGGGGCAGGTAATAGCATTGTTCCGGCTTTTGGGCATGGTACAGCAGAAAGGCGAGCGGAGCGGCATTGGACGGCTCCACCAGTTCCTGCAGCTGGTAGGCGGTTTCCGGGGGCAGTTCGACGCAGATGGCATCGGGTTGGAAATCTTCCAGCGCACGCAGCATGCGCAGGCAGGAACCCGAGCCGTGGTGGCGTATTCCGAGGATCCTGATTTCAACATCTTGCCAAGAAGCCATTGCAGGAGCAAATATGGAGAATCGCAGTCACAAAGCAATCCTTTGTTTTGTTCGGAAGGCTAGGGTAAGACTGGATAAAATGAATGCAGGGATTATATTTGACCCAAATTCACATCATGCTAATGAGATCATTTATCTGTCTGATCCTTTTGCTCAGCCTCAACATGGCTTTTGCTCAAAAGAAGGTCTACATTCCCAATGAATGGAAAAGCGGAAATTTTGACTACTCCTTTCAGCGTTCTGCGCAATCGGACAATTTCATCATTTTTTGGGGCCCTCTGGCAGGATCCGATCCCAGAAACGCCCCCTCGGACATTGCCTTTGATCCGGCCAAAGTGCTGGACACCGCAGAGGAACTTTACGATTTTTACATAGACAGCCTCCGCTTCTTATCGGATACCGGGGGACTGTTGTCTGAATGGAAAATGATTCTCGTGATGCTGCACACCTGGCAGGGCGTCGAAGGCTGGGCCTTCGGTGGCAACTACGACGGCACGACCGGAGCCATGTGGATGCATCCGCATGCGGCCTCCGACGGTCCGACCCTGGCGCATGAGTTCACCCACGCCCTTCAAAATTATACCTGGATGATGTTTCCGGGCCACAGCTTTGTCAACCACGATTACGTGGGCTTTTTCTGGGAAACGCACGCGGAGTTCATGGCCATGCAGCGGTATCCGGACATCGCGAGGCATTTTGACATGGCGCGCTGGCTCAACACCAGCCAGTTTCACTGGAGTTCCACCCGGCACCACTATCAGGCCTTTGTCTTCTTGCAGTTTGTCAAGGAGCAGGACGGCCTTGAGCTGATCCACCGGATGTGGCGGGAGTCCATCATCGGCGAGCATCCCCTGGAAACCTACATGCGCCTCACGGGAAGAAGCCAGCAGGAGTTGAATGACTTGTTCGGCCGGTATGCCATGAAGAATGTCCGCTGGGATTACGGGATCGGGGACTTGCTGCGGGACAGGATCGCGACCCTGCCCGAGGTGTTCACGCTCAACCCCAGCATCATACCGGATGTGGTGGACAAGGCGGAAGGCCTGTACCAGATCCAGGACCACAGGGCCCCGCAGGATTATGGCTACAACCACATTCGCCTGCATCCCATGCGTCCCGACAGCTGCGATGAGACCATCGTACAGATCCGCTTCAGAGGGTACGGGGACGCAGCCGAAGATGCCGGATGGCGTTGGGGTCTGGTGGCGATCGATGACCGCGGAAATACCCGCTACAGCGAAATGCTCAGGGATGATGGGGAAATGGAGTTTCGACTGGAGGAGGATGAAAAGGATTTGTACCTGGTGGTCAGCGGCGCTCCGGACAAACACCACAATTATGCCTGGGAGGCGGGATTCCCCAGGATCTGGCGGTATCCCTATGCTTTCAGGTTGAGGGGAGCCTTTCCGGAAGGGCATCAGCCAGGCTATACCCGTGTGCCGGAGGGGGTGGCCGGTGCACCCCACCCGAATGGTGGCGGGTTTGTGGCCGCTACGGCGAGTGTGGCTGCCACTGCCTATGTTGCACCGGGAGCCTGTGTATTGGACAGGGCCGAGCTCAGCGGAATGGCCAGGCTGGAAGGCCATGCCCTGGTCAAACACAATGCCCGTGTAGGGGAGAATGCCATAGTGGGAGGATACGCAACCCTTGGAGAAGACGCAAGTGTCATGGGCCAGGCCGAAGTGAGCGGTCATGCCTGGGTGTTTGGTGGCAACCGCATATCGGGTAAGGCAAAGGTGAAAGGGCATAGCGTCATTTTTGGCACACAGGTATACGATCAGGCCCTGATGGAGGACAATACCTTTTGCTGGGGAGCGGAGTTGTACGGCACGGTGAAATTAGGTGGCGACGCAGAGTATTTCAGACCCTGCAGCGCAGGCACCTACCTGCAGGTTCAGGGAGCCTATGGCAGGGATTGCGACGGATTGGATGTACACCCGGCCAATGTCTATTTGAATACCCGATATGCGCTGTATGATGCGGCACAGCTGATGTATGCCAAAACGCCGGACTGCGGTCTGGTTTCTTCACACCGGGATCACCGATTGCAGCCCAACGACATCCGGGTTTTTCCGGTCCCCTTCTACGAGGTCCTGGTCCTCGAAAATACGAACGGCAACAGTGATCAGCCTGTCCAATGGCAGTTGTTCTCTCCGCATGGAGAACTCCTCTTCAGCGGAACCATTCAGCCTCAATCCAAACATGAAATCAAGACCGGTCAACTACCGGCCGGCATGTATCACCTGCACCTGAAAACCCCGCACGACGCAGAGACAAGGAGGCTGGTCAGGTATTGATCTCAGTTTGGTTTGCCTTGATCTTTCCGGTCGGTTTTTCCTAGCGATTCAGCTTATTGAATGACCTTTCCACAGACCCGGCCTCTGTCCGGACCTGGAGGATATAGTTTCCGGCCGGAAGCGCTGCAATATTCAGCTGTGTGTTGATTTCCTTGCCGGGGTAGGTCTCTTCCTGACGGAGCACCGGCTTGCCTTTCGCATCAAATATCTGATAGCGAACCTTGCCGGCCTTTTCCATTTCAAAGCTGATGTGAATATAGTCATGGGCGGGAACCGGGCTTATCCTGAGGGAGCCATTTAATGCATCACCCAAATCCCTGGTGCCTACTTCCGCAGGATAATGAAGCTCAAAGGCGATGGTCGGCGAAAAAAAGGCAATCTCCTCATTTTGTGCCGTTCCATCTCCGTTTGCATCCACGTAAAACAAACCTGCATTTTCCAGGTCGGGCCCGCCGGTGATGGCATCCTGGGTACTGGCGGAAACATAGGGCCAGTCGGTGATGTCGAGCTCCATCAAACCATCTTTGTAGTTGAAGTATTGCCTTTGAGAAAATTCCACATCGTATCCCATAAAAAATGAATTGGAGCCTCCGGGATACAAGAAACTGGAGAAAAACAAGGTATTGTCTTCTTCCACGATATAGGGAT
>CAYXKO010000290.1:0-3927 GCA_964465435.1 uncultured Saprospiraceae bacterium
CCCATTTATCAGTTATTAGTTGTGAAATACAATCATTTACGCAATTCATACAAATACATCCCAATTGTATTTTGAAGTCCGTAGTACAAGGCATCGCAAATGAGGGCGTGACCAATAGACACCTCGAGCAAGCCTGGTACCTGTTGTTGGTAAAAATGCAGGTTTTCAAGATTGAGATCGTGGCCGGCATTGATCCCAAGACCCCATGAGACGGCCATCTCTGCCGTGCGTTTGTGATCGCTCACGGCTAAAAATTTATCGGATCCAAATTCTTTAGAGTAATTACCCGTATAGAGTTCAATCCTGTCTGCACCTGTATTAAATGCAGGTTCAACCAGGGCAGGATCAGGATTCAGGAAAAGGGATACGCGGATCCCTGAATCCTTGAATACAGAAACAGTTCGCTTAAGAAAATCTGCCTGAGTGATGGTATCCCAGCCGCTATCAGAAGTAAGGGCTCCCGGTGGATCTGGCACAAGAGTGACCTGGTCCGGCTTGCATTCGAGGACTGACCTGATAAAATTCTCCGACGGATACCCTTCTATGTTGAATTCAGTTTTCACCACCTCCCTCAATGGCAACAGATCAGAAAATCTCACATGGCGTTCATCGGGACGGGGATGAACCGTAATCCCTTGAGCGCCAAATTCCTCACAGTCTTTGGCTACTTTACATAAATCGGGTAAATTCGCACCTCTTGAATTTCGGATCAACGCCACTTTATTGATATTTACACTCAATCTTACCATTTTTGAATATTTACAATCATAAAAGTAAATGGAATCAATTGATCTTGCTCCTCGGCTTGACCGGATTGGGATTAATTGTTTATAATGTGTTGATTTACTGGATATTAAGAAGCAATCAAACAACTCCAGTCATTTCAGATTTAGAACCCGGCCAACTGTTTCAGATTTTAGGATACCGGGGCGTACTGCTGATTCAAATCCTGAGCCATTTACTCATATTATTGACTCCCGCTGCCATTTTCATTGGGTTAAACTATGACCGAACCACCATAAAAAGTAGCCTGAAACTTACTGCCCCGCAGTTGATTCTTTCCCTGATCGTATTGATTGCGTCAACCCCGGTGGTGGCTCTATTGAGTAAATTAAACCTCCTGATCCCTCTGCCGCAACCTCTGATTCAGGCAGAAGAGAGCATCCTGAGCCTTCTTAAAGAAATGGCAAATCCCAAGAGCCTGGTTGATAAAATTATCCTGTTCACCACCTTGGCCGTTGTACCGGCCATAAGCGAAGAATTCATGTTTCGTGGAGCATTGCAAAAGCTTATAAGGTCCTGGAATTCTACCGACTGGATTGTTATTCTTATTTCGGCATTTATCTTCTCTTCCTTTCACTTTCAATTTGAAGGCTTTTTGCCCAGATTTTTTCTTGGAATCATACTAGGGTATGCCTTTTCTATCAGCAATTCTTTGGCCTATCCTGTTTTCATGCATTTCAGCTTCAACGCGATACAGGTGATCTTCCTGATAATACAAGGGCCTGATTCACTGACCCAAATCAATCCAAACAAAAATATTGGAATCCAGGACTATATGTTGGCCATATCGGGAATGGCCTTGTTGTCTATCCTATTTCATTACTGGAATAAATTAATACCCAATGAATAATTTGGCAAAAAGAAGTATAACAGGTGTCGTATTTGCAACAATAATGATCTTGGGATTGACCTGGAATCTGGGATCAACACTTTTCCTTTTGGGAATCATATTAACAGGAAGTGCCTTTGAATGGAACCAGCATTTCTCAGGCAAAGTACCTGCAAGGGCCTTTTTGAACAGCTCCTATGGGATATTGACTTTATTTTCCTTAGGTCTTGTTGTCTTTTTTGCCGTTTTTAACCAATATATAGATACCTGGATCCTGAATGCCATGTTGGTGACATGCTTAAGCTTTTCCATTTCTGCCGCATTGATCTTAAAAAATTCTCCGGAACACAATCCGCCTGTGTTCAACATCTTAACCTGCTTCCTGTACGTATGTCTCCCATTATTAACCATCAGCTTGTTTTACATCCATGATTATCACCAAACCAAATCCTGGGTCCTTTTAGCGCTTGTTGTAAACTGGGCAAACGACACCTTTGCTTATTTTACCGGAAGATATTTGGGTAAGACCAAGCTTGCACCAAACATATCTCCCGGCAAAACAGTAGAAGGCGCATTGGGAGGCGTAGCTTTGGCCATGGTGTCAGGAATGATCATTGACAAGGCATTTATTCGTATAACCCCCGATTTGAGCCTGCTCCATTTGGCACTTTTGTGTGGCGTTGTTGCCGTATTTGGCATTTTGGGAGATTTGTTTGAATCCTATTTAAAAAGACGAGCCGAAATCAAGGACACCGGAAATATATTGCCCGGACATGGTGGCTTTATGGATCGATTCGACAGTTTTTTCTTTTCGGTTCCTGCTGGTATCTTCGTGCTCTGGATCATATCAAATTCTTAAAAAATGTACATACACAAAGAGGGTAAAAATTGGGTTTTAGGCACACTGATCGTTTATGTTGGGTCAGTATTGACATTGAACTCAATAGGAAGCATCTGGGCTATTCCCGTTGCTCTGATATTTGGAATCATGTTTTTATTGATCCTCAACTTTTTCAGGAATCCTGACAGAAAAATCGCTCAAATTGATGATTCCAAAGTTATATGCCCCGCCGATGGCAAGGTGGTGGTTATAGAGAAAGTATTTGAAAATGAATACTTTAAATCAGAAAGAATCCAGGTTTCCGTCTTTATGAATCCTTTGAACGTGCATGTTAACAGATATCCCATCAGCGGAAATGTCGTTTACTCAAAATATCATAAGGGAAAATATCTGGTAGCCTGGCACCCAAAGGCTTCTACTGAAAATGAAAGAACCACTGTGGTCATCAAAAGAAAATCTGACGGAAGTGAAGTGATGCTTCGCCAGATTGCAGGGGCACTGGCAAAAAGAATATGCAATTACGCAACTGAAGGTCAGGATGTTACACAAGGAGACGATCAGGGCTTCATTAAATTTGGCTCCAGAGTGGATCTCTATCTTCCTTTAAATGCCCACATAAATGTCGAGATAGGACAAATCGTAAAGGGAAACCGCGATATCATAGCAAACTTCTAATCTTTTGAGACGATCTGGTGAGGATGATCCAATACCCATTTCCTTGCAGACGCATCATGTATTTTGAGATTTCATCGTATTGAAAGGCAAAGCACATCTGTGTTGGCCAAAAATCTCCAGGTAAAATATTCAACTGACACAATTACTTGAGCGCTAAAAAGCAATTTGTTAGGCCTGAATTATCGGTCCGGGCGTTTATTTGCTGATCCGGACCTCTTCCAATATCCTAAAAAATAAACAAGCCGTCTGTTGACGGCTCGTTTATCTAACATTAATCAGAATAAAACGGGTTATATTAAAAACAGGGATTAATTCTGAACAACGATCTTTTTGGTGATAGGCCCATAATCCGTATCTACTTGCAGGATATAGATTCCGTCTGACAACATAGAAAGATCTAAAATCTCATGTTTTGAGTCTGGTCGGGCATTGGTCATCACTTCAATACCATTTATTGTAAGCAATCTGAAAGAGGACATTTTATTGGCTCCATTCAGATGAACCATCACTTGTCCCTTTACCGGATTGGGATATACAATCAGCTTGTCGGGATCGAGCCCCGGCTCATTTTTGGCATTCCTGTCAATTTCAAGAACATAAGTGTAGTCCTCTAATTGAATCATTTCCCCTCTGGAATTCAAGAATCTTATATCGCTGAAATAGAAAGGAATCTTAAATATTCCATTATCCGTACGGAATGGATCAAGATCATCCTCTACGATAAATACGATAACTTCAGTACCACCTGATCCGCTGGCAGGTTTCTCGGCAGCCCTTGCAAACCCACTTTCCAACCTGC
>CAYXKO010000291.1:0-3918 GCA_964465435.1 uncultured Saprospiraceae bacterium
ATCCTGACGCCATCCACTGAGTAAAGAAGCCTGTTGGCAGAAAATCCCCGGATCATCGGACTACCACCCCCTTGCTGACTTTTCTGAACAAATACCTCCCCGGAAACCGCCAGGAGATCCGCTGCGGTTTGTGGGTTTTGGAGTGCTGCCTCCCTGCGGGAAATGCCTGTGATCCTGCCCGGTACGTCGCGCTGGGACTGGCTCCATCGCGTGGCCGATACGACCACCTCGCTGAGGTTTACGGGCATGGGCTCCATGCGGATTTCCAGATAGGGCACCCGGAATGTGGATGAATCGATCAAGACTCGCTCATAGCCTGTCCTGTTTAAGCTGAGCTGTGCCGAACTTCTGAATTTTGAAAGGTCTGATTTGCCCAGAATATCGGTCACCACCTTTTCCTGTGTGGATTCATCCCGGATGATGACCGATTCAATGGGAAGGTTGCTCTGGGCATCCTTGACCGTTATGATCTGCGCATGAATGGCAGTATAGAGCTGGCTGAGTGCCAGCACAAAAAATAATCTTGTCATGGTGAAAAAAATCTTCTGTGTAAAAAGGAATTACATGGATGCATGACGCAATGCCAATGCGATCACACTAGGTCCGGGGGCGGGACAGGTGGAGGAGGCGCATCATTGCATGGCCTGGTCTCGTTTACACTGAAGATTTTGAAATGCAGTTCGGTTTGAAAGGGTAGTTGGTAAGTGTCTGAAAGAAAATAAATGGATTTGTAAAATTCATGCAACCTGCTTTGGCAATCCCGGTGACTCGGAATTCCTGTAAGTGTGCGTGCAAGCAATTGGGCAAGTGTTTTGTTTAGATGGGTGTCGCGATGGTCTGGCCAGCACAGGTAAACCGTACGGTCGCCGCAATATTCCTTTTCCACCACATCGTACATCTTGCCCAGGTACTCAAATTCTTCGCTGTGTTCCCAATTCAACAGGGACTCTTCTCTGCGGTCAATTTCCAGGCGGACCAATTGATGAAGGCCCGGACCTTTTGCAAGGAATTCCTTTACCTCGCGCTTTATTTTTGTCTGATGAAAAAGATGCACCATCCGCACCACCAGGACCGGTGTGAAGAGCATGAAAATCACAAAAAAAGCAATTCCCTTTTTCAAATGACTGGTTTGTACCGGAGGGACCCGGGGGACAAATTTACAAAACCTGGGAATTATTGGAAAAACAAAATGTATCCCGTCTGGGCTCATTTCCGGCCTTTTTCACATTCTTACCGGATCAAGGTCACTTCGCCCCTGATTTGCTGACTGCTTCCATCCTCAAAGATCACCCGGGCAACATAAACGTAAACGCCCGGCATGAGCTTTTGGCTGCGAAACTCTCCGTTCCAGCCGTTTTGCGGGTCGTTGATAGGCAGGTTCTGCCCCAGATAAATTTGTGCGCCCCACCTGTCGTATATCTCCAGACGGTTGATCAAAACATTATCATCCGGACCATAAAGTGTAAATCCGTCGTTTACCCCGTCTCCGTTGGGTGAAAATGAGCTGGGAGCATAGATCCTCTTGTCCCTGACCAGGATTTTTATTTCGTCCACATCGGTGCACCCATATTCATTCGATACCTGAGCCACGAGCGTCAGGTCCTTATCTGTTCTGAAGGAAACTTTTTTGCAACTGTCGCAATCAAGTCCGTTGTATCCGGTCCAAATGATGCGGGTGTATTTTCCGGTGATCCTTGAATTGATCTCGACCAGGCTACCCCGGTTTACCTCGAGATCCTGCCCGAGCTCAATGTCCACGCGCTCCGGAGGAACGAGCAGGACCAGGGTGTCGGACCTGCATCCGTTCGAATCGATCACAGCCACAAGGTGCGGGCCTGCGGAAACAGGATCAAACCTGCCGGAACTGGTATAGGGGGATCCGTCAATGGAGTAACTTGTTTTATAGCCGGAAACCCGGGTGATCTCAATGGCGCCGGTACTGTCCGTTTCCAGACAGGGGATGGGCGTAATGGAAATTTGTTCGATTTTCGGTACAGCCATTTTTATTAGAACGATGCTGTCCTCATAAGAGCAGCTGCCTCTCCTGAGCCTGAGCTGATAGACATGAGCCCCCTCGCCGATATTTTCAAAACGCACCGTGTCTCCGGAAAGCTGTGGTCCTGAAAATTGATATCCTGTATCTGGTGAGTTGACAAGAGAGCCAAGCAATACGGGCGCTAACTGATTGGCACAAATTCTGAGCGTCGTGTCCTTCAGAATGTTTAAGGGCGGGCATTCCGGGGCAATGCACTGGATCGCATCGGATTCCACCTCGCCGCAGGGTCCGTTGTCAAATATGCGCAACCTGATTGCGGCAGTGTCCACGGGATTAAATATTCGTATCTGAAAACTGGTGTCACTGGTTCGGGTTCCTGCGGGTCCGCGATCCTGGAAAATGAGATAATTTCTTGCACGTGGATTTTTCTTCCAGAAAAATGTCACCGACGTATCGGTCGAGCTGCAACTGATTTCCGGCTTTTCAAGCGGAGGGAGCACTTCAGTAAACCGCTCCTGTTCGTCCTGACAGAATTCTTCAGGGAGCCTGAGTTTTATTTTCTTTTTCCCGGGTTTGTCCCATTTGAATTCAAACAGGTCTTTTCCTGCCTGGCGAATGAATCCTCCATCGGACTGCCAGTCACTGAACGTGGTGTCTTCCTTTCTGCCCGTAAACCTGACCAGTACAAAAGAATCCAGGCAGATCAGACTGTCGAGCTCAAATGAAGCGACGGGTTTGGGTCGGACCCTGATCAGAACCTGGGACCTGAACAAACAGGTACCTTCCCTGTATTCGATTTGGACCGCGTGTATCCCTCTGCCGGCTTTTACGGGATCAAATACTCCAAGGGTGCTGTCTATGATTCCGGGGCCAGTAAAGTGCCAGCTTCCATCACCCGGACCTGAATCAATGCGCGCAGCAATCAGGATCGTGTCCGTCTGATTGTCCAGACAAACACTCAGCTCCGGCCTGTTCAGGATTTTTCGGTCAGGGCAATCCACCGCATTGCATTTGAGTTCTATAGATTGGTCTCCGCAGATACTGTCTTTTCGGGTGATGCGGATTTTTACCTCCTCGCCCCTGGCCAGGCCGCTAAAAAAGTAACTGGTGTCCGACAGGGGAATTCCCTGGCTCTGCCCACTCAGGTTTAGTACTTCAAAGCCGGAGCCCGCAATGTCATTCCAGAAAAACAACACGCTGGAATCAGTGGAAACGCATTGTCCGGTCGGAACGGGCAGAGGGTCCCGGATCTCAACAGAGTCGCAGTGAACGGATGTGCAGGATTCTTTTTCTGCCCGCATGCAAAGGGTGAACTTTCCGCTCCGGAAGAAGCTGGTGTCCAGACGTCCGGAATTTGGCAACTTCGTTTCCGAGTTTCCAATGATTAGATATCGTTCTGCAGAGGGCTCTGCGGTCCAACTGACAGAAAGCGTATCACCTGTGCAAAGCAGGCTGCGGTCCAGCCGGAAATCCGAAGCCGGGACCGGTTTTGCTATGATCTTCAAAGATGTCCAACCGGGGCAACTCACTCCATCGGGAAATATCCAGAAAGTTGTATCAGATGTAACGACATAATGATCCCGGACAACCAGGCAGCCGGTATCCCTGCAGGTGTAAAACGACCAGCTCTTGGGCGCAGGTCCTGTGTACTGTACGGGTACATTCTTCCACCACAGGGTGTCTTGCTCGCAAATTCTGATTTCAGAAGTGGTCAAAATGGTGCGGGATAGGATCTGAATGGGAATGATCAACTCGTCGGAGCAAATCCCGTTGGTGGCCTTGGCAAAGATGATGGTATCGCGATCCGCCAAAATGAAAGGATCGGAAAAGATATTGCTCGAATCGCAGGGTGCTGAGCTGTGAAAACTGATTGTCGCGCCGGTTTGCTGGGTATCCCTCAGGGCTATATAAAAAAAAAATAC
>CAYXKO010000292.1:0-3918 GCA_964465435.1 uncultured Saprospiraceae bacterium
AGATGCCTTCGCATATTCCAACGGAGGAGTCCCGTCAGCACTGATCTCTCTTCCGTTGAGATACATGCATACCACTGTGGAATCGGCACATGTTGAAGACATAGAGAACGTGATCCGATTGATCTACGAGGTCTTGCTTCAGATTGATCCCAAAGCGAGCTTTAAGTATTTCTGAAACTCGTAAAATAATGAGTTTTCCTGCCCCGGGCCCTTTATTTTACGGAATCTTGGGCATAGCCGTGTGCATTGCGGTAAGCACACTAAACGGGATCGAAATACCCGGCAATTGGAATCTGGCCCTGATCTTCGCCATGTCTGCCTCCTACTACCGGTATGCCACCCATTGGTCCCGCCAACTGAGCACGCCTCACTCTGCGTCAAGATCTGCCATGCACATTGAGATCGGCCTGACACTGCTAAGTGTCGTCTACTTATTTTGGCACAACCGATCGGAGTGGAATCCCTTTGTTTTGATCTCCCTAATAATTATCGCCCTATCTTATCACCCTCCCTTTGGAATTAAAGGACTCAGGGAGTATCCCTGGTTTAAAAACCTGCTGGTCGCATGGGCCTGGGCCCTATTGGGCTATCTCTTCATACCGGAATCTGAAAACACAGGGCAACTTTATCTGCCAGCCATTTTTATTTTCCTCAATGTGCTTTTTGTTTCCATGCTGTTTGACCGTCTGGACTCTAACAAGGATCTAAGCAGCGGCCATGAAACCTTGCATCACATCATGGGTGACAGGCAAAGCATCCTCCTGGTCATAATACTCATTGCTGCCGTGGTCTGTGAATTGAAAATACTCTCCATTGCCGGGACACATTCCGCATTGATCACCTCCGTCCTTATCTTGACAAGCCTGTTCCTGGCCATGCTGGTCCCTTTGTCCACTCACAAGAAGGGATTTGAAACCAATCTGACCAAATGGATCGCAGAAGCGTGTCTGTTGGGAAAACTGTTGGTAATGATCCTGGCCTGAGCACGGGATTATCCATGTACTTTACTCTATTTCCCGAAGCTTGTTGTTTTTCAATTCAACCAGCCTGATATAGGCATTTTCATAGTAATCAGGAAGTCCGGATGTATCTGAGGAATTGCGAAATACCGGCAAAATTTCAAACTTGGTTTGCAGGTAATGCACATTCTTCTCATCGTACAAAGAAGTATGAAAGTCAGGACCATGTGTACACAGGCTGTGCAAGCAATAATGCATCAGATCGTAACCTTCCAGCACATCTTCAGAAGGGAACTCCCGGTATTTATCAAAATATCTTTTCTTAAAATTGCGGATCTCGTACAGATCCGGATCAGTGAAGCTGCTTACGCTCATGCGAACCTGCTGTGAATGCAACAGATCTATGACATCGCTTTTCATCTCCAGCCATTTCGACATTCCAAAAACGACAACATCCTTTAATTCCTTTTCAGAAGCGACCCTTCTCAAAAAATGATAGACAAAATTTTCATCTTTTGCACTGCCCATGGGTAATACAAACACGGTAGTCCCTTCGGCCCTCATTAATCCACTCAGAATGGGTTCATTTGAGGTAGCCAGGTCAGTCTCCTTCAATATCCTGACATCCATTTTTTGATGGTATTTGGCAGAATCGTTGAAATAAAGATCCTTTCCTGCTTCTTCATCCTTCAGGATCAAAGTGACATGGTCTACCGGAAAAGCCCTGCGCACATAGTCATTGATGTATCTGTAGTGTGCAATCAGTGAGGGTTTGACCTGAATATAATTGGGATTGCCTTCGACCAACGTACTGCTGCTTACCCACGGACTTATCAAATTCACCTCGAAGTTTTGGGACCAGAGCGCGGCCATTTTGATCAGATCGGGTTTCTGAGGACCCAGGATCAGGTGAGGAGGGTTTGCTTCATAAGCCTTTAAGATTGCATACAGATCATTACTGTCAGATGCGGATTTAACCTGAATTTCCACAGGGTGACTCAGGTTTGACCCAAAGTCCGCGACCGCCATTTCCATACCGGCATAAAAGTGAATGAACCTTAAGACCTGGGGGTTCAAACGTGCAGTAGCAGAATCAACATCCGCGGATTTAAAAGGAAGTAAAGTCAGAATCTGATAAATGGAATCGGATCTTCTGCCTTTGGTCGGCTGCACCTTTTTACGCACGGATGGAGAGGGGGATGATATTTTTTCATTGTGGTCGATGGTCGCCGGAGCATTCAGCTTCTTCTCCGTCCATTGAACCGTATCCACTTTGAGAGGCACTTTTTGTCCCGGATCAGGCTTCTCTGTCTTTTTCTCAGGAATAGATTCAGGCCTTACTGCAGACCTTGGGGCTGAACAAGCCAGACCAAACCAGGCCAACAGGATAAATCCTGTCATAAAATTATTCCCACTCAATGGTTGCAGGAGGTTTGCTGCTGATGTCATATACTACCCTGTTTATTCCTTTTACCTTATTGATGATTTCGCTTGAAATCCTGGCGAGGACCTCATGTGGCAAACGACTCCATTCTGCAGTCATGCCATCCTGAGAACTAACGGCGCGCAATGCCACCACATTTTCATAGGTTCGCTCGTCTCCCATGACCCCTACTGAGCGAACCGGCAGCAAAATACAACCGGCCTGCCAAACATCGTGATACAGGTGAGTCTCTTTGAGTATATCGATGAATACCTTATCCGCCTTTTGTAAAAGTTTCACCTTTTCCTCAGTCACCTCTCCGATGATCCGGATAGCCAATCCGGGGCCGGGAAACGGATGTCTGTGTAGAATAGACTCCTTTAACCCCAATCCGGCTCCTACCCGCCGCACCTCATCCTTAAAGAGCATGCGCAATGGTTCGATGATGCGAAGGTTCAGCTTCTCCGGCAATCCACCTACGTTGTGATGCGACTTAATGGTCACAGAGGGTCCTGTCACGGAGACAGACTCGATCACGTCGGGATAAATGGTCCCCTGACAGAGCCATTTTACCATGGGGAAGGACCGGGCTGCTCTTTCGAAGACCTCGATAAAAACCCTGCCTATGGCCTTTCTCTTCAGCTCGGGATCCTCGAGTCCGCTCAGGGCATTATAAAACTCCTGCCTGGCGTCCACTCCGTATACGCTCAGGCCCATTTCCTGATATCCTTCGAGCACACTTTCGTATTCTCCCTGCCTTAGCAGGCCGTTGTCCACAAAAAAACAATGTAGCCTGTCTCCGATTGCGCGATTCATCAGCAAGGCAGCCACAGATGAGTCCACCCCGCCTGACAAGGCAAGCAAAACGTGTTCCTCTCCAACCTGATTTCTAATGGAATCAACCGTGGCGTGTATAAAGGATTCCTGGGTCCAGTCCGGCTTCAAACCCGCAAGTTCACTCAGGAAGTTGTGCAAAAATGTGGTTCCATATTCACTATGGACCACCTCTGGATGAAACTGAACAAAATAGGCCGGATGCGGACCGGCTGTACGTCTGTAGGCCGCCACTGGAATCTGGTCTGTGGAAGCAATGATCTCATATTCATGTCCCAGGGCTGTGATCGTATCGCTATGAGACATCCAGATTTGGGATAGATCCGGAATTCCTCTCCAGATAGCATCCTCTTTCTTAAATAGCAGGCGGGCAAAGCCATACTCCCTGTGATCAGATTTTTCAACCCTGCCTCCTGTCATCTGGGCAGTAAGTTGAGCCCCGTAACATATCCCGAGTAAGGGAAAGCGGGACATCAGATCCCGGACATCGACACTGGGATGGTCTTTGGCACTCACAGAGGCCGGACTCCCGGAAAGAATCACCGCGTGGCACTCCTCTTCAGTAATTTTATCACTTTTATAAAATGGAACTACTTCACAGAAATATTCCAGCTCCCGGACCCTTCTGGCAATCAACTGTGTGAGCTGAGATCCAAAATCCAGTATGACTATTTTCTTTGACATAGATTAGATTCGATGAAG
>CAYXKO010000293.1:0-3911 GCA_964465435.1 uncultured Saprospiraceae bacterium
TGCGATCGCCTATGCCATGTACCGGGTGATGCTCGATCAGTATCCTGCTGACAAAGAGTACCTGACGAAAGAATTCGGCAAAATGGGATACAATCCCGATAACAAGACCCTGGATACCAAGACACCTGCCGGGGTGGGCAACAAGGTGGCCAAGGCCCTGATCGACTACCGCAAAAACGATGGAGCCAACCAGCATGGCACCGAGCGGGGAAGCAGTGGCGTGCCTTATTCAGATTACACCTATTACAAACCGGTAAACAGCTACAAAAATGTCATCGATCCGGACCGCTGGCATCCCCTGCCCTTTGTGGACCCAAAGGGAGATACCTTCCTGGTCAATTTTCTGACCCCGCACTGGTATCGCGTAAAACCCTTCGGGTTGAAACATTCCGCCCAGTTCCGGGCACCGGAATATCCTAAATTCGGCTCAGAGCAACTGGAAAAGGAAGTGCAGGAAGTTATTGACTTCAATGCCAACCTGACCCCCGAGAGAAAGGCCATCATCGAATTTATGCGCGACGGGCCCCGTTCCACCGGACAGGCCGGCCACTGGCTGCAGTTTGCACAGATGGTTTCCATCCGCGACAAGAATGACCTGGACAAGGACGTCAAGCTGTTTTTTGTGACCGCCATGACCGCCATGGATGCTTTCATCGCCTGCTGGGAGACCAAGAGGTATTACGACAGCTCCCGTCCCTGGACCCTGGTGCGCTTGTACAACAAGGGCAAGAAGATCAAAGGCTGGGGAGGTCCTGACAGGGGCACCGTGGAGATGCCTGCGGAGCGCTGGCATCCTTATTCCCCTGCCAATTTTGTATCCCCGCCGTTTCCGGCCTACGTATCCGGACACAGCACCGTGAGCGGAGCCTGTGCCAAGATACTCGAGCTGTACACAGGCAGCGATCGCTTTGGCGAGGAGGAGATCCGCCGTCCCGGCGTGATCACGGAGACTCCCGGAGACCCCGTATCCCTGCCCCTGCCTACCTTCACCGCCACGGCGGACATGGCGGGCATCTCCAGAGTGATGGGTGGCTACCACATCCAGGCTGACAATGTTGCCGGACTGAAGATGGGCCGCGACCTTGCACAGTATCTGTGGAGCGATGTTTTTCAAAAATATTTTGATGGCACAGCCAAAATAAAAGATTGATCAGAATCCGATAATCGGTGGTTCTGAACCAGAATCAACAAACCCTTTGTAAGCACACACAAAAGGCCGTGGTATTCTACCGCGGCTTTTTTTTTGTAATCAAAATTCAGGATCAACCGGGACTTTAGGATTTTGTTATTTGTCCCTGTGATTTTTTACGAGGATTCAGGGTAAATATTTCAACTTGCAGGCAATGATTGCGATCCAATTCTTCTGAAAAAAACCAGAAAGAAAAATCCTTTTTCTGAACAGTTAGATTAAAATTCAAGGTTTACTTTTTCTTTCTCCTGAAATTTTTGATCAGGGCTTTTTCGTACAGATCCTCAAATTTCTCATTCAGGTGTTTGGCATACCAGACCGCATTTTCGCGATAATGGTCTTCGGATACCAGGGCATTGATCACAGGGCGGAAGGCATAAAGCCGCAGGTGCGAGGGAAATGGCCCGGGCAATGGGACTCCGGTGCTGTCTAGAAACAGAAAGGCCTCCATATCCTGGCCCTTGGTCCGGCCCTGTGCGATGATCACAAATTTATCATTCGCAAATCCGGCTTCCGACACAGGTTGAAGCAGGCTGTCGAGGTACAGCGGTGCCCTGTAGCCCTTGCTTTTGAGAAGCTGTTGGTCCTTGTCGTAGTAAAAATGAGACCTGCAGAATACAAAGTGCTCTTTCATGGCCTTCATCAGGTTCAGGTTGAAGGAATCGCGGTCGCTCACGATGGCGCGGATCTCTTTTTCCACGCGCTTTCTGTATTCCGGATCGGAATCCGGCCGGCTCAGTTCCCGGTTTAAAGCCTCCAGTTTTTTGTGGTGGCTTTTGAGTCTGACGAGCACCTGTCCCTGGCTCAGGTCCTGGATGAGATCATAGGCGGTATAATCGGGATCGTTTGTCTGTGCATTGCTTTGGTAAATGTTAAAACAAACCAAAAGCCCGCAGAGCATATATCTAAAGCGGATTAAATTTGCGTTTGACTGCATTCTGATTGAACGGATTTTCAGCGCAAATGTCTGCATTTCCGTTTCACTTTTCTCATAAAACGCGAAACCTATGTCCCATTACATTGACATTGAGTCTCTTAATCAGCAAATTGCGATCGAGAGCAAGTTTCTCGAGCCCCTGCGCGAAGCCCATGCCACGGTGATCGTGGGTCAGGACCAGATGATGCACCGCCTTCTGGTGGGCCTGCTGACCAAAGGCCACATCCTGCTGGAGGGCATGCCCGGGCTGGCCAAGACTCTTGCCATCAAGACCCTTGCCGCTTCGATAGATGCCGCTTTCAGCCGGATCCAGTTTACACCGGACCTGCTGCCTGCGGACATCATCGGTACCCTGATCTACAATCCGGCGGAACACGATTTTTCCGTGCGGAAGGGGCCCATTTTTGCCAATCTGGTCCTCGCAGATGAGATCAACCGGGCTCCGGCCAAGGTCCAATCCGCCCTGCTGGAGGCCATGCAGGAGAGGCAGGTCACGATCGGCAAGGAAAGCTACCGGCTCGAAGAACCCTTTTTGGTGCTTGCCACCCAAAACCCCATCGAGCAGGAAGGTACCTATCCGCTGCCTGAAGCACAGGTGGACCGCTTTATGATGAAGGTCGTGGTCGGTTATCCGGGCATGGACGAAGAGCGGGAAATCCTCCGCAGAAACCTGTCCGGCGACGGCTTCGCCTCCGTGAGGCCCGTCATCCACACTTCCGACATCCTCCGCGCCCGGCAATCCGTGCAAAAGATCTACCTGGACGAGCGCATCGAAAAATACATCCTCGACATCATCTTCGCCACCCGTTTTCCGGATCGCTATAAGCTCAACGACCTGGCGGGCATGATCACCTACGGGGCCTCACCGCGGGCCAGCATCTTTTTGGCTCAGGCGGCCAGGGCCAATGCATTTCTCAACCGGAGGGGATTTGTGATACCGGATGACATCCAGGCGATGGCGCGCGATGTGCTCAGACACCGCATCGGCCTGAGTTACGAGGCAGAGGCAGAAAACATCAATCAGGAGCAGATCATTTCCAGGATTCTTTCCAAAGTTGAGGTACCCTGATCTCCATGCATACTTCGGGAATGCGTTCGGTCTTTTGCTATCTCACCCTGCTCCTGGCAGTGGGATGTGCTCCGCTCTTTGCCCAGCTGGAGGCTGTGGAACAACTCAAAAAACAGTTTCCCAATCCGGAGCGCGGCATCTGGTTTGAGCATTTTTCAGGATACAACCAGTTTGGGGAGGGCATCATTTTTACCCTGGCCCATGACCAGCGGGAGTACAGAGGGATCGTACAAAACAGGACCAACCTGAAGAGCTTCCTGGTGGAGGGACCCTGGAAGAAAAATCAGCTGATGGCCATCGTGGCGGACACCGCCGGCAACCGGGTAGGCACCCTGAAAGGCACCATCCGCGATAGTTTTTTCAGGGGCGATCTGCTGATCTCCGAGACGAAAAAATCCCAGTCCCTGGAGTTGAGACAGGGCAGCCGTTTTACCCTGGACCTGCCCGAATGCCCGGCCTCGATTTCCTACCGCGAATTTTACAGCGCGGATCGCCAGTGGTGGATGTCGCTCCGCTTTTTTGAAGAGGGCAGTGCGACCGGGTTTCTGTGTCATTTTCCGGACAGCAGCGCAGCCTGGTTTACGGGCAGATGCCTGGATCCCGAATGCAGGAAACTCGATGTCCTGGTCCATCCCTGCAACAGCATTTCGAGATTCAGGACGGTTCTGGTGCTGGAAAACGACGGAATGGCCGGATTGAAATGGAAATCAGAGGAG
>CAYXKO010000294.1:0-3910 GCA_964465435.1 uncultured Saprospiraceae bacterium
CCTCACCGGTCGAAAAAAAGAGTCGCAAATGTATGAAAGAATGCCAACTCGGCAAACTTTTATACTTATTTATTATTTCAGATCATCTATGACCTTCCTGAAATCGCAAAACAAAATTTGATATAAACTTAGTTATTTGATGCCCAGTGTTTTACGTATTGTTTTTTCCACTTTGATGGCAGTGTCCTCAAACAATTTATCTGTGTCAATCAGGTTTTCGACCGTCTCACAGGAGTAAATCACGGTGCTGTGGTCCCGGCCGCCAAATGCCGCCCCGATCGTGGAAAGGGGCTTTTGAGCCAGTTTCTTGGAGAAATACATGGCCAGCTGTCTGGCTTGCACAATATTGCGCTGACGGCTTTTGCCCAGGATGCTTGCCAGGGGTATGTTCATTTGCTCAGCCACAATCCGGGTAATGGAATCGATGGATACTTCATTGACAGACCTGTTGGTGAAGCTGGAAAGAATATCCTTTACAAGGTCCATTCCCGCTTCCCGCCCGTTTAGCGTGGATTGCAGCTTGATATTGACCAGGACCCCTTCGATTTCCCGGATATTGTCCTTAAGATTCAGGCAAAGCAGCTCTTTGATGGGCTCACTTAGGCTAAGGTCCTTCTCCTCCAGTTTCTCCTCCAGGATGGCCATCAGGGTTTCGTAGTCAGGGGGGAGCAACTCCAGAGAAGCACCCCATTTAAACCGGCTGATCAGGCGATCGTCAATATCCTTGAGATCCTTGGGAGGACGGTCGCTGCCCATGATGATCTGCTTTCGGTTTTGGTGCATCTGGTTGAACAGGTGGAAGAAAATCTCCTGTGTGCCAGCCTTGCCTGAAAAATACTGGATGTCGTCAATAATGAGCACGTCCACCTGCTGAAAAAATTGGGCAAAATCCGCGAGGTTGTTGTTGCGGATTGCCTGGATGAACATGTTGGTGTACTTATCGGAAGTCAGGTAAATGACGTGCAGTTTGGGATGTTTTTTAAGGATGGCGTTGCCTATGGCATTGAGAAGATGGGTCTTTCCGAGGCCCACATTTCCGTATACCACCAGGGGATTGAACAGGTCGCCGGGTTTGTTGCAGATTTGAATACCGGCCTGTCGGGCAACCCGGTTGCAATTTCCCTCAATATAGTTTTCAAAGAGATAGGCCGGATTGAGATGAGTTTCCCACACTTGTTTTTTGATGCCCGGGATCACAAACGGATTGGTAATGGTGGATACCGGGTGGTCCGTGAGCCCTGTATCTTTGAGTAATTTTTTTCGGGTATCCGCACCGGGCTTTTTATAATCATCCATGGCTATGCGGTACTCCACGCGGGCACGACTACCTATTACTGTTGTAACAGCCTCTTTCAGGGCATCCAGGTAATGTGTTTCCAGATGGGAGAGGAAAAACTCATTGGGGACTTCGAGGGTAAGTACTTTGCCGTTTAATCCGATGGGCTTTATGGGAACAAACCAGGTGCTGAAATGCTTGGGGTTCAGTATTTTCCGGACATGGTCCAGAACCTGATTCCAGGCTGTCACGTGGTCTTGAGTCATGGGTCTGGTTGGTTGAATCCTAGATTCCTCATCGAGTCTTCGATGGTTTGCAAAAGTCAGGATTTTTTTGATACAAACAAACGAAAAAATACAAAAACCTGATTTTCAAACTATAAAAGTCTAATTAATTTTATATAGTATAAATATATATGTATAGGTGATTGATAAAAATTAAATTGCATTCAGGGAGACTCACCAGGATATGGGTAGGTTTTTATGGTTCAAACGGTAAAGCAATTTAATGGCCTCTATTTTTTCTTTGTCCAAGACATAAGAAATGTTTTTTCTGAAATAGGTTTCCAGGTCCGCGACGCATGAATCGTGGTAGTCCAGATCTTTATAGAAATCAGGCCGGTCGAGGAAGTTCTTAAAGCGCTCATTCATGAATGCCTGAACATCCCGGGGTAATTTTTTTCTGCTTACCCAAATGGCAAAGGCGAATGGAAGGCCGGTCAAACTTTTCCATTCCAGGCCGAGGTCGAGTTTGTACGCATAGGATTTTTCAGCTTCAAATGCCCGGTCTCCAATGATCAGTTTTCCATCTGACTCCTGGTCATAAGGTCTGATTTTGATCTCCTGCCTGCCTTTCCAGAAATGCTCGTTTAAAGTATGCAACAATAAATTGGAAGATCTCGATTCCTGATCCTCGCTGATACTGCTGATTTGTGAAAAGGGAATATGGGAAAATACACATACGGTGCGTACAGGACCATCACAGCCAATGCAAAAATCTGAGACCGGATACAATTGGTCAAAATCTGCCAATGCACCGACCGGGAGTAAGGCTATGTCTGCAATTCCCTGGGATAATTTCTCCGCACATTCCCTGGGATTTCCACTCAGGATGTTGAATTCAAGGGAGTCCCGGACCGCATGAAGTGCCCTGGCAAATGGAAGTGCATTGAGGTATTCAACCAGGATCAAGTTATACATATAACCTGTCTTCCGGTTGAAGGTGAAGGGTGTTGTTGGATTCTATCATATGCCACGAGTCAGATCGCCTTAAAAACCGGTAAAGTCCTGTATTTTGGTGTTCAATTTTTTCCATCTCGCTGAGAGGGAGTTTGTTGAGCTGACATACCAGGGCTCTTAATGTCCTGCCATGCGTACAAACCAGAATTTTCTTTTCGGGTCTGTTTAAAAGGTCTTCCGTGAATTGGGAAATCCGCAGACCCAACTCCTCAGCACTTTCCCCTCCCACAGGCTTTGCATGGTACATGCCGGAAGACCAGCTTTTGATGATTTTCATATATTTTTCCATCAGTTCGGGTTCCCCGGCTTTGCCTTCGTGTTCACCCCAGCTGATTTCCCTCAACCTGTGATCCTGAAGAAAAGGAACTCCCTGCTCCTCAAAATGCATCACAGTCTGAATGGACCTTTTTAGGTGGGATGTAATGACCAGTTCGAATCCGTAGTCCTTGTATTTTTCAAAAAATGATTTTCCCTGAAGCCGACCGTTGTGATTTAAATCTGAGTCCACGCCGCAGCCCTGCACAATTCCCAATCGGTTGCATTCCGTTTCACCATGGCGGATGAAAAATACTTCCATAATAAGATCATTTTTTTTATGATTCAATGACAGGCAGTTGCAGGTACCCTCTGATTTCAGGTTCTTCAAATGACACATGGGTATAATCCCGGATCACGTTGTATAAGGTATCCCTTTCCACAGGACGTTTGTTGACGGATTTTATCAGTCTGACCAAATCCCCCGTATTCATGGATGGATTTTGCTCTTCTGATCCTGCCATGGAATAGATCTTGGTACTGTCATCGATGGTGCCATCTATATCATCTACTCCAAAGGCAAGAGACAATTGCGCCTGGTTTCTGCCCAACATGGGCCAATAAGATTTTATGTGGTCGAAATTATCCAGGTAAATCCTGCTGATGGCATAATTCTTCAGATCCTCTGCCAGGCTTACCTCCGGCACATGGGACATTTGATTGTCTTTGTTGCGGAATTTCAGGGGTATGAATGTCTGAAAGCCTCCGGTTTTGTCCTGCAGATTGCGCAAACGCTCCATGTGATCTATCCGTTGGGCATAACTTTCGATGTGGCCATACAGTATCGTGGCATTCGATCTCATGCCCAGTTCATGCCAGATTTCATGTAACCGGAGCCACTCCTCTGAGCTGCATTTTCCGCCTGCAATTTGCTCCCTTATTTCTTCGTCGAATATTTCTGCTCCGCCCCCGGGCAGAGAGTCTACGCCACTTTCCTTGATGACCTTCATTCCCTCCTCATAACTCACACCAGCCTTTTTGAATATGTAGTGATATTCCACCGGTGTAAGGGCTTTTATGTGAAGTGAGGGTCTGTGTTGTTTGATCTTTTTGAAAAATTCAGTGTAAAAATTAAGATCGT
>CAYXKO010000295.1:0-3910 GCA_964465435.1 uncultured Saprospiraceae bacterium
CAAACTTCAGATCCTGGACCCCTATTACATCAACCGGGCCAATGCCACCACGCTCAACCAAAAAACGATCTTCCCGGCCAGGGGATTGTTTTACGACCGCAACGGAAAACTCCTGGTCATCAACTATCCGGCTTACGATATTTACGTAACCTACCGCGACATCATCCCCGGATTTGACACGACGGAGCTCTGCGACCTGCTGGGCATCACCAGGGAAATGCTGGTTAGTGGACTGGAAAAGGACTGGAGCATGGAAAAATACAGCAAGTCCGTCCCCTTTGTTTTCCTGAAAAATGTCGATTCCAGGACCTACCTAAGGTTTCAGGAAAATCTGTACAAATTTCCTGGCTTCACGGGTGTGCTCCGGTCCATACGGGAATACCCTGAACCACATGGTGCCAACTTTCTCGGTTATCTGGGCGAGGTAAACCGGTCGGACCTGGAGGAGGAAGAAAGTCCCTACAAGCCCGGGGACTACAAGGGTATATCCGGCCTGGAAAAACAGTACGAAGAAGACCTCAAGGGCCAGAAAGGCGTCAACTTCGTCATACGGGACAAACTGGGACGGGACGTGGGACAGTTTGAAAAGGGAAAACTGGACAGAAAGGCCGTGTCCGGAAAAGACCTCCTCCTTAGTGTGGATATAGAACTCCAGAAATACGGAGAAAAGCTGATGACGGACAAGCTGGGCAGCATTGTGGCGATCGAACCAGCAACGGGCGAGATACTCTGCCTGGTGTCCTCACCCAACTTCAATCCCAATCTGCTCAACTTTACCAAAAACAGGGGCCGTAATTATGCCGAACTGCTCAAGGACACCCTCAAACCCCTCTTTGACCGGTCTGCCTCGGCAGTCTATCCTCCGGGCTCCATCTTCAAACCCGTCCTGGCACTGGTGGCCATGCAGGAAGGAGTACTCAACGAATACACCGGCCATCCCTGCAGTGGTGCCTATTATTACCGCAACGTCTCCTACGGCTGCCATCCGCATCCCAATCCCTCCAAATTAAGTATCGCCATGCAGCATTCCTGCAATGCCTACTTCATCCAGGCCTTCCGGGACCTGGTGGAGATCCGCGGCTTTTCCAAGCCACGGGAAGGACTCGACCTGTTGGTCAAATACCTGGGAAGTTTCGGATTGGGCAGGCCCCTGGATTCAGACGTCGCCACGGAGAGCAGCGGATTCATCCCCAACTCCGACTTTTACTCCAGGATGTACAAAACCGACAAATGGAGGTCCACCTACATCATCTCGGTGGGCATCGGACAGGGCGAGCTCCAGCTCACCACCCTGCAGATGGCCAACCTCGCGGCATGCATCGCCAACCGGGGCTTTTACTACACACCCCATCTTCTCAAGGGATTTGCGGAAGGAGGCGGCGATATACCCGCCCGTTTCCGGGAAAAGCACATCGTGCCGATCGACAAGAAACATTTTGCCCCTGTGATCGAAGGCATGGAGCTCAGTGTGCGGTCCGGTACCGCATTCAAGGCCTTTGAAAAAGAACTGGCCATCTGCGGCAAGACGGGTACTTCCCAAAACCCGCATGGCGATGACCACAGCGTTTTCTTTGCCTTCGCCCCGCGTGAAAATCCAAAAATCGCCATCGCCGTATACGTCGAAAACGCCGGTTGGGGCGGAGAGGTGGCCGCGCCCATTGCATCCCTGATGATCGAGCACTATCTGAGGGACTCCGTTTCCAGAAAAGATCTCGAGACCGCCATGATCGATAAAAACCTGATCAAAAAAATAAAATCATGAGAATATCCTGCATCGTGGCCATGAATGATGAGGGAGTCATAGGGCTTGACAACAAACTGCCCTGGCATCTGCCCGCCGACCTGAAATTTTTTAAAAAAACAACCCTGGGCCATCACGTGCTGATGGGACGCAATTGCTACGAGAGCATTGGCCGGCCACTGCCCTCGCGGACCAACATCATCATCAGCAGGAATCCTCTGTTTGCCGTATCGGGTTGCTACCATTGTCAATCCGTGGAGGAGGGCATCAGGCTGGCCATGGACCACGGGGAGGACGAATTGTTCATCATCGGAGGGGGAATGATCTACGAGGCAAGCCGGCACCTCTGGCACCGAATCTACCTGACCCGCGTCGATTACCGGGGGAGCGGCGACGTCTTTTTTCCGGAGGTCGATTGGGACCAATACCGGCTGGTTTCCGAAGTCCGGTTTGAGCCGGATGAAAAGAATCCGATGGCCTATTCATTTGAGGTTTTTGACAAAAAAATATGAATGAGAACCTGCTTTCCTATTTCTGGAAATCAAGGTGCTTCCCTCAGCAAGGTCTCAGAACCACCCGCGGGGAGGAGATTGCGATAATCTCACCGGGCATCCAAAACCCCAACCAGGGACCGGACTTTCTCATGGCCAAAATCCGCATGGGCGAAGTGCTTTGGGCAGGCCAGGTCGAAATTCACGTCCGCTCATCAGACTGGATTCGCCATGGCCATCAGTCCGATCCGAATTACCGCAATGTGGTTCTGCACGTGGTCTGGGAGGATGATCTCAGCGGACAGTCCGGCATGCCTGATGTTCCCACCCTGCAGCTCAGGGATTACATCGCCTCAGATCAAATCGAACGTTACAAAGACCTCACCGGAGCCCAATCGAGGATCTCCTGCCTTCCGATGTTGTCCACGGTAGAATCCCTGCACCTGTCATCCCAGATAGAATCGGCCTCCGTGGAGAGGCTGGAGGAAAAGTCAAAAAAGATGGAATCCGGTCTGCGGCATTCGGGCGGAGACTGGGACGCACTGTTGTATTCGGAGCTATGCCGGTATCTCAACAGCCCGGTCAATGCGCATGCAGCGGAGGAACTAACCCGGAGGCTACCCTGGACCTGCATCCTCAAGACCCGGGACGATGCCGTAAAACTGGAAGCCCTGGTCCTGGCCTGCGCCGGACTCCTTTCTGAAAAACACGAAGATCCCTGGCTTCGCAGCATGTACCGCGAAGGCGAATTCCTGCTCCGCAAATTTGGCCTCAGCCCTATGGGCGAGACCGACTGGCACTATCTCAGAATGAGGCCCGCCCATTTTCCGGGCCTGAGACTGGCTCAGCTTTGTGCCCTGTTTCACGCTTTGGAAAGGCCCTTTCATGCCATCCTGGATTGCACGGACCTGGACCGTGCCAGGGCCTTGTTTCGCGTGAGTCCCTCCCGCTACTGGGACAGCCACTACCGGCCGGGCGGCAGGAACCATGCACCCACAACCAAACGCCTGGGTTCCTCGACCCTGGACCTGATCTGGATCAATGTCATCTGTCCGATGATGCACCTGTATGGGATCCGTCAGGGCAGGCCCGGGTACTGCGATCGGGCCTTGCAGTGGCTGGAAAAGCTACCCCCTGAAGACAACAAATGGACGCGTATCTGGAAACAGACCGGCATGGCCGCTGAAAATGCCCGGCAGTCTCAGGGAGTGCTCCTGCAGATCCGGGACTATTGCGATCAGAAAAAATGCCTTCATTGCAGGATCGGTCACCGGATCCTGAGCACATCGCGGGGATTGAGGCAAACATATCCCTGATTTTTATCATATCTTTGTTTTGCTAAAACTGTTTCGTTATGAAAAATGCATGGTTCCTTTTATCACTCCTGGCCCTCTGTGTGCGCACAGACGCCCAAACTCCCGGATTTTTTGGTGGCCTCAACCTTGGCATTCAAAACAGCTGGATTTTTAATAAAAATGATTTTGACGAAGGTGGCCAGCTCGATTTTGAAGCCACTTTCAAGCCGGCTTTCGGGATCAACCTGGGCTATGGGTTCAACTCTTCATCTTCCATCGTCTCGGGCCTGATCTATTCGCAGCAGGGACAGAAATACATCACCGCAAACCTGGACAATGCGGATTATCACACAGACCTCAGTTACCTCAAGATCCCTCTTTTG
>CAYXKO010000296.1:0-3899 GCA_964465435.1 uncultured Saprospiraceae bacterium
AGGATCCAAACCGCTTCAGTAACCCAAAATATTACAGGGGCAGATCCTGGGTGGCCAGCAGTTCTGACAACGGGGGTGTACACAGCAACAGCGGGGTACTCAACTATTGGTATTATTTGCTCTGCTCCGGTGGCAAAGGGGTAAACGAAGGCAATCAATCCTTTGATGTAAGGCCGATGGGTTTTGACTCGGCTACCCTGATCGCCTACCATTTGCTCCGGGATTTTCTTACTCCGACCTCCACCTATCAGGATGCCAGAAATCTCTGCATGCAAATGATCGGGCAATGGTGGGGTCTCTGTTCCGATCCCTACAAAAACGTGGCGGAGGCATGGAAAGCAGTGGGATTGGGCACCGGTCCCAATGAAAACGACCTTCAGCTGGTGACCGACCGTGTTCTGTATACGGTCTGCAAGGATGGCAGTGTTGACTTGCCGACCCGCCTGATCAACCACTCCTGCACGGTCAGTATTCCCGCAGGTACCCGGTTTGTAGCCTCCTATCAGCAAGACAATCTGACTCCGGTATCAGAGGAATTTATCCTGGATCGCGAGCTGGCTCCCGGAGAATATTTTCTCTTCCGTTTTTCAACAAGACCGCTCATTACCCGGGCAGGAGGAGTCCGGTTTACAGTAAGGATGGAAGGGATCAGCGACAGCGATACGACCAACAACCGCTATACCTTTTTGCTAACCCGCAATCCGAATGCGACGGAACATGACTTTAATATTATCAGGCTTACGGTGACCGGTTCAGCCTGTCCTTCAAGCCAGGATGGTTACCGGGCTTCCCTGGTAGCCGCATACAATGGCTGTACCGTAGTGCCACCGGGCAGTAAATTGAAGATGGAAATGAAGTTTGATGACAGCCTGGCCGTTTATGAGTTTACAACCAACCGCTCTCTGTATCCCGGTTTGCAGCTAAGGCCTTCGGCTTTTGTGATCCCCAGGGCTTTTTACGGTGTCAAGAGGGTGGAAGCCCGTCTGGTATGGCCACTGGATACCCTTTTAAACAACAACCAAACCGGGTTTCAGGTCGTGTTTGCGGATTATACCTATCGCGATGAACCCGAGCAATTTGCCGATGGAAATTTTAACCGAGAAAAGATCCAGATTTATTCAGATTCCTTTGGCTTCCATCAGATCCCTGGACCCGGGACTGCGCGGGCGGGTAATTTGCTGATCTCCGGCTCCTCCGCCTATGATCCCAATGGCGAGTTGCGCATCAGGCTCAATCCCGATCCTGCCGGATTCATGAATGACAACAGTCGTTACATCACTTCGGTTTTTCTATGTGCCAACACCAGCGGAATGACCGATCCTCTGATCGAATTTGACCTGACCCAAAAGTTGGGAGATCTGGACTACCTTTCCCTTGGCATAGATCCATCGTTTGCCGTGGTCAGCAGATTGATCTTTAGAAATGCCGAAGGCCAGACAACCGGTGTAGAATACATCCGCAATGGCAACCGCCAGCCTAATCTTCAAAAAATATCACTGCCCATACCCGACGGCACCGAACTGGTGGAAATTCAGACACTGGCTATTACGGGGGTGCTTGACCTAATGGGATTTCCTGATGAAGATAAGAGTGACCTTGCCTTAATTGACAATATCGCGATCCGGGAATCAGTTACCTCTACCAGGGAACAAACAGGATCAGGTTGGTTCTCCCTGTCTCCCCAGCCATTTTCTGACCTGTTGGTCTTAAGATTTTCGGAACCAATGGATTCCGGTCTACAGTTTCAGATTTTTGATCTGGGAGGCAAGGCTGTCAGGAGTATGAGCTTTCTACCCGGCATGGCTGAAATTCAAATAGAAACAGGAGCGCTTCTGCCCGGACTTTATCTGGCGCGTTGGATCAGCCAGGAGGGTCGGACCGGAGAGATCCGGATCCTCAAGCTATAAGGGATGGAGGGTCGGTTCTGCCCCAAAATCATATTAAATATTTTATACAAGCATAAATTGCTGAACTAATACACTATATGTATTAAAATTTATTTCCTGATTTCAAAATTGGTATTATTTTTGTAGTCCCATATCCGTAAGTGCATTAAACGGAATGAAGATGAAACGAATTTTGGAATCAGTATTTGTCCTGGCGTTGGGTTTTTGTTTTATCAATACCCGTCCGGCCACGGTCCAGGAAAGATATATGGACCGATTCAAAACAATTGCCATGGAGGAGATGAGGCGTTCGGGGATTCCGGCCTCGATCAAAATGGCGCAAGGCATCATGGAGTCCATGGCAGGTCGCAGCGAGCTGGCGGTGAATGCCAATAACCATTTTGGGATCAAATGCAAGGCCAATTGGCAGGGAGGTACTTATTTATACGTGGACGATGACCGAGATTCAACCGGAAATCTGATACAGTCCTGTTTTCGCCTGTATCCCTCTCCGGAAGATTCCTATTACGATCATTCTGAATTTTTGAGAAACAGGTCGAGGTACAAGTCCTTATTCAGTCTGCCTCTTTCTGATTATCAGGGTTGGGCCAATGGTCTGAAAAAGGCCGGATATGCCACAGACCCCAATTACGCCACCAAGCTCATACAAACCATCGAAAGGTACAATCTCTACGTATTGGATCAGGAAGTATTGGCAGCGCAACTAGCCGAAGTGAAATCCGAGCCGGCCATGGAATCAAAACCTGAGATTCCGTCAAAGATCAGTCTGGAGCAACCCGGCCTGGAAGCAGAAAAGAGGATTCTTCAGCCCACCATGCCAATGGCCGTGAAATCTCCTCAACCCATCCAAAGGCCTGTGGTTAAGCCGGGAATTCCGGTGAAAGTAAAGCAGGATGGAACACAAAAGCAAAAGAAAGGAAAGGGAAAGAGAAAAAAGTTATATAAATAAAAAACAAATATGTCGGGGACTCGTTATCTTTGCAGTGCCAAGGTTGTCGGAGTCAATAAACCAATCTCAAACCTAAGACGAATGATAATGGAGTGAATAACCTACTCGCTCGATTCCTCTGACAGCTTTGGCTTCTTTTTTAAAGGGTTCTGCCTCATTTCGTGATAGCCTTTTCTTGTGGCGACGATGTTTTTGGCCATCAGTATTGCATGAAACATAGACCTGAAATCTGATTCATTTTTTCCTGCCAGATCAAATGCCGTACCGTGGTCCGGGGATGTCCTGATGATGGGGAGGCCTGCCGTATAATTGACTCCTTCTGAAAAATTTATGGTCTTGAATGGTATTAGACCCTGGTCGTGATACATGGCCAGAATGCCCTGAAATCTTGAGAAATGCCCGCTTCCAAAAAAACCATCGGCCGCAAAAGGTCCTGAAACAAAAACGCCGTTCTTTTTGGATTCAATGATGGCAGGCCGGATGATCTCTTCTTCTTCGCTGCCCAGGATGCCTTCTTCTCCCGCATGTGGATTCAATCCCAAAACTGCAATGGCGGGCTTCTCATACCCAAAATCCCGGATCAGGGCCTGTTCCATGTTTTGAATGCATTTGAGCACCCGCTCCTTGGTGATCAGGGCGGGAACATCTTTCAAGGGCACATGATCGCAAACCAGACCCATTTTGATTTTGTCGCTCACCATCATCATCAACTGGTTTTTGGATCCCATCTTAGCGCTCAGGTAATCGGTGTGGCCATTGTATTGGAATCCGGCCAGCTTCATGCTGTATTTGTGGATCGGACCGGTGACCAAGGCATCGATCTGTTGGTTTTTAAAGTCCTCCAGTGCTGCATCCAGGGCCATAATGGCATATTTACCGCCTTCCACGGAAGGCTTGCCCAGGTTAAGCGTAACCTGTTCCTGCCATACGTTGACCACATTGATCTTTCCAGGTTTTGGTTTCTCACCCGGGTTTAGGACATACAGGGATAGATTTTCAAGATTGACTATGTTCTTGTGATAGGATACGATCTTGATGTTTCC
>CAYXKO010000297.1:0-3894 GCA_964465435.1 uncultured Saprospiraceae bacterium
GAAACTGACCGCATTTTCCTTGGACATCAGGCCCAGAAACAGAAACAGGCAGCCGATCACAAAATCCGATTTTCGTTTTTGGTCAATGCCCTTCAGAAAGGAAAGGAAAGCAAGTATGGAAAACAACAGGGCTGCGGATTCATCCATTCCCTTGATGTTGGCCACCACCTCGGTATGCACGGGATGGGCTGCAAAAATCAAACAGGCCACAAAACTTAACCACTGTGCATTTTCACCCATCCGGGGACGAAGAAGTTTCTGCAGTAATCTGAGCAGCAGCAGGCACACCAGGGCATAAATGACAATGCTCAGCAAATGGAATACGGGTGCAACAGGACCGACAAATTCATATACGATCGCGAAGGCCACCGGGGTGAGGGGTCGATATCTTCCGCCCGCCACCAGTTTGTCCTTGCCTTCCTTCTTGAAAAAACCCCGGAAAGTGTCTTTGCTGAGCAAATCGGGGATGCCGGCAAAACCCCTGGTGACGTATTCATTTTTGGTGATGACAATGCCATCGTCCACGGCAAAATCGTGAAATAGGGTATTGAGATAGAGGCTGAGCGAAAATAGGATCAGCAGCCATCCTTGTTTTTTTGGATCGTCCCAAATGCCTGTCGTCTTGAGTAAACTCATGATAATTTATGTGCAGACCCGTCAGGTCTCCGTCTATCAAAACGTAAAAATGCGAAAAAAAAGGGAATCACTCCATGGTGCTGTACACGTTCTGCACGTCTTCGTCATCTTCGATCTTGTCCAACAGTTTTTGCACTTCTTCCTCCTGGGACGGATCCAGTTTTTTGGTGGTGGCGGGAATGCGGTCAAAACCGGATTCAATGATCTCGAAGTTGTTCTGCTCGAAGTAGGACTGAAGCTTGCCAAACGAATCAAAGGCACCGTAAACGATGATTTCGTTTTCTTCGACAGACATTTCCTCACAACCGCAATCGATCAACTCCAGCTCGAGCATTTCGGGATCCAGGGATTCCGGCTTTTTGATGCGAAAATTGCATTTGTGCTCAAACATGAAGGATACCGATCCGCTGACGCCGAGCGAACCTCCGTATTTGTTGAAGTAGGAACGGATGTTGGCCACAGTCCTGGTAGGATTGTCTGTGGCGGTCTCGACCAAAACCGCAATGCCATGGGGGGCATATCCTTCGTAGGTGATGATCTCCAGGTCCTTTTCATCCTTGGAGCTGGCTTTTTTGATGGCGGCGTCCAGTCTGTCCTTGGGCATGTTGACCGCACGGGCATTCTGGATGGCAGCCCTGAGGCGGGGATTGCTGTCCGGATTGGGTCCGGAAGCCTTGACGGCCATGAACACATCCTTGCTGATCCTGGCAAACTGTTTGCTCATTTTCGCGTACCGAGCAAACATTTTGTGCTTTCTTACCTCAAATATCCTTCCCATGCTGATTGTTTTTCAAAATGCGGGGCAAAGGTAAACTTTTTGTCCGATTTCCTTGAATCCGCTCTTGCCAATCGCGTTTTATCCGGAATCAGGGGATCACAGAAGAGATCCACGCCGGAGCGGGCTACAGCATGCCCAATAAGGGGATAACCGGGTTAAAACGACTCTGTCAGTCTGCAGGTCCGGAGGACTTTTAGAAGAAATCCTTTTGGGTCTGGCTGAGTTTCGTACCCAGGTTGGGATCCACCTGATAGGCCTTTTTCATGTATTCTGTTGCGGTCATCCGGTCTCCCTTTTTGTAGTAGGTGTTTGCCAGGTTGACGATGATGAAGGCATCCCTGGGGGACATGTCGGATGCCTTGTGCAGGTAGTTGAGCGATTCTTCGTATTTGTCCATCGCACCATAGGCGATCCCGATGGATTCCACGGTCCTTGCGTCGTTGGCATTCAGCTTGAGGGATTTCATCAAAAGATCCAGGGAGGTTTCCAGATCCTTCTTTTTCAATGCGAGGTCCCTTCCCTCTTCGCGGTAGGCGGTGGCCAGGTTTTTCATCACGTCGTAATTGTTGGGATCGTAGGCCAGGTATTTGTCGTAATATTCCGCTGCACGGGCGTAGTTTTTCTTCATGTAGTAGGAATTGCCCAGGTAATGATAGCAGCTGATCTCTCTGGGGTTGATGGCAACGGTTTTTTCGAGATGAATGATTCCCTCGTCCAGTATTTTGGAAGCGAGCGCCGTATCCCGGGTCTCGCGATATTTGCTCATGCGGTCAAAGCCCAGAGAGCTGTGCGCCTTGGCACTGTTTCTGGATACTTTGATGTCCGTGGAAAACAGGGTATAGTTGTTCTTCCAGTCCTGATTGCGCGTGATGGCCTTGAAGGAAAACAAGCCGATCATCAGGCCCATTAACGCCAGTGCCGGGATGCGCATTTTGGAGCTGAGGATGGCAGAGTGAATGCCGTAGCCCAACAACATGCAAAAGCCCATAGAGGAAACGAAGATGAATCGCTCGCCCATGGGGGTACCAATGTTGAACACCAGGTTGCTGATCAATAGGGTTGGAATGAGGTAGGTGAGCAGTGAATAACTGATGACCGGGTTCCTCTTCCACAGCCGAAGGATGAAAAAAACAATCAATCCATAAGCCAGCAGGGAAATAAAAGGGACCGGGGTCGCCAGTTTGACCAGAGGAATGTGCTTTGGAAAATAGTCGTGGGTGAGCGGATGTGGAAAGATCATCAGGCCCAGATATTTCAGCAGGGAGTAGAAGATCATACCCAGTTTTTCAGATGCGCTGGCATCAACCAGCTCCGTGCCACGGTACTTCAGAAAGGGATTTACCATCAGGTCTTTCAGGGGCGGGTCAAATATGGTAAATCCGATCACGGCTATGCGCGCAGCCATGTAAATTGCGAAACCGGTAATCAGGGGAATGGCTGCCTTCGCGCTTTTGATCAGGCTTTCGGACCGCAGCATCAGCAAGGCAAGCGGGATCAGCAAAACGAAGTGGATCGCATTTTCTTTTGAAAACATGGCCAGGGTAAACCAGATGCCGCTGAACCAGAAATATTGCCTCTTTCCGGTGTCTGTGGCCAGGAGGATCATTTGAAAGGCCAGCAGGGAAAAAAGCAGTGAAAAGATCTCATCCAGGCCTTTGATGTTGGCCACCACTTCCGTATGAACGGGATGGACGGCAAACAGCAGAGAACTCAGAAAGGCAACAGGCCGGGCTGCATCCGGCCAGCGAACCCTGAGCAGTCGCTCCAGGACCAGGTAAGCCATCACACACAGCAAGGCAAAGAAGAGAATGTTGAATAAATGAAAAACCGCAGGATTGTCGCCGGATAGCTGCCAGATGAAAGAAAAGAAAACCAGGGTCATGGGACGGTAGCGTCCTCCGGTCACTGCGGATCCGCTTTGTTCCGATTTCAGAAAACCCCGGAAGGTATCGTAGCGCAGGATATCCGGGATGCCGGACACTCCTTTGGTGGTGAAGGTATTGTTCTTGATCACAATAAAGTCGTCCAGGACGAATCCATTGCCCATAGTGTTTATGTACAACAGGATGGATATCAGGCTCAACAGCAGCAGGTGGGCTTTTTTATTCAGCAGCAAGGACGAGAATGCAGTATTCATGGATCAGTATATTTCAAGGATCTTACGATAGAAATCTCAATAGCCCGCAAAGGCGGGTGTTTGGAAAACGGCTGCAAAGATAAGGGCGCAAGCCAGAAAAATGCTTTCTATTTTGACCATCCAGGCCTGATCCGGGCCACCGGGTAAATCCTGTAAAAAGGCTCAGACCAGGCTGACCTCTCGTAGACAAAGGCCAGCTTTTTGGATGGCGAAGTGGCAAAATCAGGATCCTTTTTGAGTCGCTCCTGAAACTCCTGTCTCAGCTGCGGGTCTTTCTTCAGCAATTCCTCTGCGACAGGGGCGAACAGGTAATCAGAAAAATATTCCTTTCTCTGCAAAATGG
>CAYXKO010000298.1:0-3891 GCA_964465435.1 uncultured Saprospiraceae bacterium
CTCGCTCATAACAGCTCCTTTGGATCGGCACCTATGATTTTGCACAGATCCCTGAATTCGTCCAGGGTCATCATGGCATCGTTAAAAAGGATGCGGGTATAAAGCTTTGGACTGATCCCATGAGCAAAGAGATCGTATTTGATTTTAGAGGGTAGGCTTCGACCAGGGATCAAAAAATCAGGCTTATGCTTTTCAACCCAGGCTCTAAGCAGGTTAGGGTACCTCGATTTGGAGGAAAGAGTGCCGGTGGACTTTGGAAATTTCCTGGCGCGCTTGGTAGCGGCAAGTCGGTTATATTCAGTCATTTAACAAAGATTTATCACAAATGTACTGTTTTAATTATATTGGTATTGTATTTTGATACTTATTTTATTAAAATTTCCAAAAACTCATTATATTTTTGCAACTCAAACCCTGATCATGGCAAAAGGCCGCAAGACTAAAAAGATCCTCAAAGCTGATTCTCAGCCTCATAAACATTCAAAATATGGTGTAGATTATTCAGCCATAATTAACAGCTGGTTCGGTGCAAATCTGGATGTAACGAAAACCGATATTGCTGAGAAGATTGGACTCACAAAGATGGGTTTCAACACAAAAATCAATACTCCACACTTCGGAACCACTTATGATTTACTGGAATTATGTCTTGCCACCGGCCATGACTTCATATCTCCACTATTAAATGTGCTGAAAAACAAAGGAGTAGAAGTAAAAGAAGTGTTTACAGAGAAGCAGATGCACGATGTAATAAGGCAGAGGGATATGCTTGACAATCTCTTAAAACGATCCAACCGAGAGATAGATATGCTTTATGCGAGGGTGAAGGATCTGGAGGAGCAAGTCAAAAATGCTAAATAGGTCAAAACTCCATTATATTGATACTGTATTTCAATACATTCGGTTTTGGATGTTTAAATATAGTATAAATTATGGGACAATTGGAGTTTTTAAATTAATAAGCTATATTTGCTAAAAATCAAGATTATGAAAATTTTAGAATGGATTAAATCCAAACTCGCAAAGAAGGAACAGAATTCAAATTTTGATCTGAAATCCTTATATCAGGGTACCCAAACCCAGGATCCCGCTCCGGTGGAAAACAAGCCTGAGACTGAAGCGGATGGTCTTAAGGAATTTGGAGAAAAGGCCCGGCATTTTCTGGAGGAAACCGGCAAGGAGGTCGTGTCTCAGGGAAAGGAAGTCGCGGAAGAGCTGAAGGAAAAATGGAAGGAACTCGATGAAAATACGCGGGAATTCAGAGAAGACGTCAAGGAAAAAGCCCAGGAAGCTTTGGAAAAGGTAAACGAATTTATTGACAAAACCATAAAATCAGGAGAAGAAAAAGAAGCAGAAGAACAGAAAATTGACCAAAACAAGGATGGATTTGCTGATTCCGCTCCGGATTTCGGCAAAAATCTTGCAGATAAGCATTCAGGATTTTTTGAAAAGGCTGAATCCTTTCTGGAGGGATCCGAAAAATCCACAGAGGACTCCCCTACTCAAGCCCCTTCTGACAAGCCTTCAAAGCCCACCCTGGAACTTCCCCAAGAAGAAAACAAGCCCTAATTAACTATATATCAATGTTTTAAATTTGAAAAACTGCCTGATATTCATCTTTTCCTTTTACATACTTTCTGCTGCCTGTAATTTCAAGTACAAGCCTCATGAACTCACCATCACGCCGGAGATGGTAAAGTTGGTATATGGGCGAGAGATGTCTCAGACTTTGCTGGATTCTATTGTAACAGTTTTAAATGCAGAGGGAATAAAAGTCACGCACGAAAATCCAAAATACGACGGGCACCTTTTGTCTCAATTGACAATTGTAGTTGAATACGATGGCCAAACGGCCAAGGCTCAAACCCACTTTGTAAACAGGGGATTTGATTTTGGTTTTATAGTGAATAAAAAAAGGAAGTTACTTCTCGTTGGCGATCTGAAACGTTAAAATACCTTTCTTTGCAATCCCATCTCGGCTGCTTTTTTCTCCATATAGCGGAAGGCAGAGTCGTAATCATTGGGTATCTCTCCCTCCAATATAGCCTCCCGGATAGCACTTTTGATCACACCAATTTCCTTACTGGGTGGAAGCCCATAAACTTCCATGATCTTTTCACCTGTAATGGGTGGCTGCCAGGCCCTTAATTTGTCCATTTCCTCGACTTCCTGAAGCCTTTGTCTGACAAGGGAGTAGTTATTCTTAAATTTTTTGACCTTGTCGGCGTTTTTTGAAGTGATGTCGGCCTCGCAGAGCGTCAAAAGATCCTCGAGATCAGGGCCCGCTTCAAAGAGCAATCTGCGCAAAGCGGAGTCTGTTATTTCCTCCTGGGTCAATGCAATGGGACGAAGGTGCAATCTAACCAGCTTTTGGACGTACTTCATTTTGTGATCCAGAGGCATCCTCAGGTTTTTGAATATTCTTGGAACCATGGTGGCTCCCAGGGCCTCATGTCCATGAAAGGTCCATCCGATCTGAGGATCATACCGCTTGGTCTGAGGTTTGGCAATGTCGTGGAGGAGCGCCGCCCACCGCAACCACAGATTATCGGAATGAACCGCAAGGTTGTCAAGGACCTGCAAGGTGTGATAAAAATTATCCTTATGACCTCTTCCGTCCTGATAGGCAACTCCATGCAAGAGACACAACTCCGGCAAGAAGTGCTGCAGCAAACCCGAATCAAACAACAACCGGAAACCTCTGGAAGGTATGGCGGAAAGTATGATCTTATGCAATTCTGTGCTGATCCTTTCTCTGGACACTATTTTAATACGGTCCGCATTTCTTTTAATCCCTTCCCAGGTCGATTCATCGATATTGAATTGCAGCTGGGATGAAAACCGGATCGCTCTCATCATCCTCAAAGGATCATCTGAGAAGGTTATGTCCGGGTTCGTTGGGGTTTTTATGATTTTATCCTTGAGGTCCTGCAGTCCATGGAAGGGATCGATGATTTCCCCAAGGTCATCGTTGTTCAGGCTGATCGACAAGGCATTTATGGTAAAGTCTCTTCTGAGCTGATCATCGTAAATGGTGCCCGGGGCAATGACCGGTTTTCTGGAATGCCGTTCGTAGGATTCTCTGCGGGCCCCAACAAATTCGATTTCCAGATCACCATGACGAACCATGGCTGTACCAAACCGCTCGAAGATGTTCACATTAGGAATAGGCCTCAGGGCCCCTGCGAATTCCTTAGCCAGCGCGATGCCATCACCCTGACAAACAATGTCAATATCCTTGCAGGGACGACCCAAAAGTTTATCCCTGACAAATCCTCCGACCACAAACAAGGGCAAGCCCATATTTATGCCAATGGTGGAGACCAGACTGAGAACTTTTTCTTCTTCCCTGTCCAACGAATAAAGTCCTTTGTTGAACATCAGCAAAAGACTTGTTGATTTTCCAGGGAATAAGCAGCATTCATCTCATCCAACAATTCATACAGGCATTGAGGTGAACTCTCGGTTACAAGTCGGGATCTGTAGTGACTAATTCCTTTTTCTCCTTTGAAATAATTCGTGTAATGTCTCCGCATTTCCAATATTCCCAGTTTTTCTCCCTTCCACAGGATGGAATCCTTCAAATGTTTGCGTACGGCTTCGATCCTCTCCTGAAATGTGGGAGGAGGCAAAATCTCTCCAGTTTCAAAAAAATGCTTGATCTCGCGAAAAATCCAGGGATATCCTATACTGGCACGGCCGATCATGATCCCGTCCACTCCAAATTTATTCTTGTATTCCAATGCTTTTGCAGGAGAATCTATATCTCCGTTGCCAAAAACGGGAATTTTCATCCGTGGGTTATTCTTTACCTTTTCGATCCAGCTCCAGTCAGAATGACCTTTATACATCTGGCTTCTGGTACGTGCATGTATCGTAAGAGCCTGGATG
>CAYXKO010000299.1:0-3867 GCA_964465435.1 uncultured Saprospiraceae bacterium
TATTGGAAAAACAAGTGGATGGTATATGGATTGGGGAAGACCGGAATTGTTGAGGGTGTGGTATTCCCAAGCTGGGAGGTCGTTGATAGATTCCCTGACAAGTCACAATTGGATCATTTTGGTTATTCTTTAGACTTTGGTTTTGCCAATGATCCAATGGCACTTTTGAAATGTGGAAATCGAAAGGGGAGTAAAAAGTTTGTGGGGCAGGAGCTGGTTTACGAGACAGGCCTCAATGCATATTCTTTGGATGAGCTATTTCCGGCAGTAGGAATCACTAAACAAGATCCGATCGTTGCAGACTCAGCCAACCTGGATGCGATTGATTGGTTGAGTAAGAAGGGTTGGAATATTCTCCCAGCAGACAAGCCTCCAGGGTCAATAAAGCAGGGAATTGAATTGGTTAATCAGGTTGGAATTGAAGTGGTGCAGGGTTCATCAAACTTCATTAAGGAGCTTGGAAGCTATGTTTATAGGCAAAGGGTGGGGATATTTGACAAGAACGCTCCGGTGGATAGGGATAATCACCTTATGGATTCAATGAGGATGTGGTGTCGTTATGCTTTGCTCACTAAGGGTGTAAGCAATAAAAAACGGCAACCCGGAAAAAGAAAATATGAATCATATTAAAAAAATACCTATATTTGGACTTTCGTTTAATAACCAAAACTTTTAACTCTTATGTCAGGCGAAAAATACTATGGTAAGGCAGATCTCTACAGAGACCTTGACAAATTCATAAGGGAGACACCCTACAATGCAGATACACGTCCGGTCCTTGATGACATTTACAGCACCCGGTTAAGATTCAACAGGGATTCGGAGATTGAAAAGGTGATCAAAGCCAAAAAAGCACACCCTGGAAGGAATGTCTTACCGGAGGACCAGAAGATAGAAAGCAAGATTGTAAAATTTGCCCCGGAGGATTTTGAAAAAAAAACGGAACAAACTCCAGCGTTGGGATTGGATACCCAGAGCAAAACTGTTGTGGATGAGCCAGCTCCAGCCAAGGATGCAACTGTTGAGATGAAAATTCTCGACTATTACACTTCAACAGCCAGGGGGGATGCCAGAGGAAAAGACCTCAATGTTTTCCGGTCAGAACTTTTTGATCTTGGAATCAAAGTGAAAGGCAAACCAACATTTGACACCCTATGGAAAGCATTGGAGGACAAATTCAACGAAATCAATCAGTAATCAGTAATTGATGATAAATGTTGCTATTGAGAAAAGTAACGGAGACTACCTAACCTTACAACTTCCAGAAACTCCGAAAGAGCTTAGCCTAAGTCAAAAGATTGATTTAGAATTTGCACAATTCGGGGTGATCTCATTCTTAAAGAAGCATGAGGATAATTTATTTGAGAGCAGAGCCGGGTATATTTTGCAGATTGCCAAAGCATTGTCAGAAACCTTTGATATTGACCTTGGGGTATTCCTTGATTTGAAGGGGCAGAATTTGTTAGAAATGGACCAAATTGATTTTTTGGAACATCTTGAAGGGTTAAAAAAGACCCTGAAGGGCGTCAACAAAAAACAATTGGAGAGGTCACTCCTGAATTTATGGAACCACATGATCGCAGTATCAAATTCAGTAAGCGATGAAATGCCAAAGGAAATTGAATACAAGGGTAAGGTTTATCAAATGCCTGAAGTGAATACTCATCCTTTATTTGGCCGGGATGTCCACAAATCAATATCAACCAAACAAGCCATTGAGATTATCCAGGTTAATAACCAATATGATAAGTGGCTAAAGGAACACCCAACGCTAAAGAACACGGCAAATGATAAGGGTTTTCTATTTGCAAAGTACATTTCAGAAATAGCCTTATTGATGGAGTCTGATGTTCCGGTCAACGATGATGTCTTCCAGATCTGGCTTGGTGAGAAGGTTAATCTTTGGAAGGACATAGATTGGCAAACCGCCTATTGGTTGACAAAGTGGTTTAACAACTTCATGGCAGAACTAAGGGAGGACACCGAGAATAAGTATTTTTTTGAAAGCACATGGATTCCAAGGACACAGGAGGAAAGAGAGGCGCAGAGTAAAGCAGAGCAGCAAGGGAAAATCATTTATTCAAATGTAGGGATCAAGAGTATCATCCCTGTTTTATTGGAGCTGGATGCATGGGCCGGAGAGAAGGGAGGGAAGCTTTACCGGGTTATGTCTGCACCATTTCGGGAAACTGTTAAATTGATAAGCACATACAATGCCAGAGGATAATATGATCGACTTAACGTACGGGGACAATTCAGAGAGATTGGCCATTGATGGTGATGTGGCTTACATAATTGATTCACAGAAAAAACTAAATGAAGTATGGCGGCAACAGCAGAAGGATGGAAACCAAGATATACCACTAAGGAGGCAAAAGCCCATAAATCAGAGTTAATGGAGTTGGCGAGTGTGCTTCCAAGGGTTTTTAAAAGAACCACAACGAGGTACAACATTCCAGGATTTGCTTTGATCAATGCTGGCATCACTTACCTAAAAAACGAACCCATCGAGCCATGCAAAAGCTACTATGTAAATAAGTCAGAGTATGACGAGTACAGAACAGAGGAACTTTGTAATATTTTAAAAAAGGACTTCATGGATCGTGGCAAAGATGGATTGATGGACAGGATTAATGAGGTTCACGCTGTTCACCAAACCCAGAAACATTTATTCCCATACCTATTTAATTAATTAACCAAAATCAATAAAATGAAAAAACTATTTATCGCACTCCTTTTTTCTTTCACCTGTTTTTTTGGATTCAGCCAGGACACGGCAGATAGGGACACTGTGCCAATGACTCTTTTATTTTCATATTGTTCATTCTGTAATCCAATGACAGACAATGGTTTTGCTGTTGTTGACTTACAAAGGGCAGCAGATGGGAAAACAAAAGTTGATGTTGCAGGGTACTTGGATAAATTTGGAAAACCGTTCCCAGAATCCGCTATCATTTGGATGGTGCATAAAAAAGCAGAAAAACCAAAAGAGAGTAAGTAATGATCCAGCCGTCGACTTATCCATATACGTTTAACCGGTTCCTTCAGCATTTGAGGGAATCGGTTTTGTATTATCCTGATTCTGATACACTTAGGCTTTCATCATTTGCCTACATCAACGCTTTGGATGATTTGAATAAGCAGAATCTTGGATTTACGGAATGGGATGCAGGGAAGGAATATTGTTTGAGCAAGCGGTATGAAAAGAAAAAGACATCATTATTTGAATTTGACTTTCCGGTTTTGGCTATTGCGGAGGGCGGTATGCAAGGTCATGGCCTTTTCAAAACTGAAAGGAGGAGCCAGAAGATAACGCACAATTGCCGGATATGGGTTTTGGATTTAGCAAACAGAAATAAAGAGTATTCCAATAATTTACTGGACCGGCACATTTCACAGGTTTATAGCGACACACGGACCATCCTTTTAGATGTTCTGACTTATATCGCTGCTGTCAGGCTTTACAAGGTAACAAATCTTGATGCAAGTATCTCATACGTATGGTATCATCCCGGAGTGATTGCGGAGCTATTGAGTGATGCGAAGATTTCGGCCTACGTTGGTGAGGATACCTTAAACGATTTAGCAAAGGCAAATTCATGGGTAAATGAAATGTTTTCCAAAACAGAAGTTGTGCCAATGGGATTTGAGCCACCATTTACAGAGAGAGTCCTTGCAGGGACTTATGTTGATTTAAGTTTTCAGGCTCCGGTGTGCCGGAATATCACTTTTGATTTTGAATACACCTCAAATGATTTTGTGTATGGCCCAAGTCATTGAATATGAAAGATATGAGCTACTGGCTTTTTGGACTTGCTCATGCGGTGATGTACATACATCTGATGTGACAATGATATTGGATAAGAG
>CAYXKO010000300.1:0-3867 GCA_964465435.1 uncultured Saprospiraceae bacterium
CTGACACACATATGCACGGCATCGATGACTACTGCCACGTCTTCCGTTTCCAGAATCTGCTTGAGGTGATTGCCAATTTGGACCGTGAGCCTTTCCTGCACCTGGGGTCTTTTGGCAAAGTGCCGGACTATCCGGTTGATCTTGCTGAGACCAATGACCTTTCCTGCAGAAATGTAGGCCACATGGGCTTTTCCAATGATCGGCACGAAATGGTGTTCGCAATTGCTGTGAAAGCTGATGTTCTTTTCGACCAGCATTTCCTCATACCGGTATCGGTTGTCAAACAGGGCGATCTTTGGCATGTTGGCAGGATTGAGTCCGCTGAAAATTTCCTGCACATACATTTTGGCCACCCTCCTGGGCGTGCCTCTCAGACTGTCGTCCGACAGGTCCAGTCCAAGGGTAAGCATGATCTGGCGAAAGTGGCTTTCGATGATGTCCATTTTTTCCTCGTCGCTCTTGACAAAAGCATCCGGCCGAAGAGGCGTATCATAGGAAGTGCTGATGTGCTCGTCTCCGATTTCATCAATGGTAAGAGGCCCTGTCCCATCCACTTCACGCATGGGTTTCTGCCATTTGGATTTGGATTCGGGCCTGGTCTCCGTCAGGGTCTCCAGTTGCTGATGGCTCCCGTTAAGCGGGATATTCCACGAAGTTCCGTTCAGTTTCATATAGTTGTATTTTCAATTCGAGTTTATGATCAATGGATGGCCTGAGTCTGTTGTAAATGACCAGGGCAATGTTTTCAGCGGTGGGAATCAGGGTCTTAAATTCCACGACATCCAGGTTCAGGTTTTTGTGGTCAAAATCATCGGTGATGCGTGTTCTGATCAATTCACTGAGTGTTTTCATATCGATCACATAACCGGTGACCGGGTCTGTCTCGCCCGTGATCCTTACGATCAGATCGTAATTGTGTCCATGAAAGTTGGGATGGTTGCACTTGCCAAAAATGCGATGGTTTTCTGCCTCACTGAGGTCCGGGTTGTCCAATCTGTGGGCTGCATTGAAATGTTCCTTTCTGGCTACTGTAGTCTTCATGATCCCTGATGGAGCTGTTTAAGCACCCGATCAAGGACAATTAAAACCATATTTTGTTTAACTAAAAATAAAAAAGATTAAACAAAAGATTCACTTCTTTGCGGCCGGATTGAAAAGTGCCAATGGTTTTTTTACCAATAAATGTCCGGTCAGGCGAAAGGGAAAGCCGTTAAAACTTCAAATGTCTTACAGTTTGGGCGTTGTCTATCAACTTTTTAAGTGAGTCAATCCCGATTTTGAGGTGTTCGTGGAGGAACTCCTCGGTCACTTTTTTGTCGCTTTCTTCGGTCTTGACGCCCTCGGGAACCATCGGCATATCCGAGACCAGCAGCAGGGCGCCGGCAGGTATCTTGTTTTTGAAGGCGGCAATAAAAATAGTGGCTGTTTCCATGTCAATGGCCATGGCCCTCAACTCAGTAAGGTATTTTTTGAAATCCTTGCGGTGTTCCCAGACTCTCTTGTTGGTCGTATACACGGTGCCTGTCCAATAATCGCGCTCGTGTTCGCGGATGGTGGTGCTGATCGCTTTCTGCAAGGCAAACGCCGGCAGGGCCGGAACCTCCGGAGGCAGATAGTCGTTGGAGGTGCCTTCGCCGCGGATGGCCGCAATGGGAAGGATCAGGTCTCCAAGCTTGTTTTTTTGCGTTTTGAGGCCACCGCATTTTCCCAGGAACAGGATGGCTTTTGGCATGATCGCAGTGAGCAGGTCGATCACCGTTCCTGCGTTGGGGCTTCCCATGCCAAAATTTATGATCGTGATGTTGTTTGCGGTGGCATTGGACATGGGGCGGTCCTTGCCCCGGATCTCGACGCCATGCCATTTTGCGAACAGGTCAACGTACAGGCTGAAGTTGACCAGTATGATGTACTGTCCAAATTCATCCAGGGGCACACCGGTATACCGGGGTAGCCAGTTGCTGACGATCTCTTCCTTGGTCTTCATTTTTATTGAAACTTGTCTCCCCTGAGTTTCCGGAAGCGCTGCCTGGCTTCAACGGCAAGAGTGCTGTTGCTGAAATCAATGAACAGTTTTTCGTACAACTCCATCGCCTTGTCAGCCTGGCCCTTCTGATAGTCGTAGATCCTGGCCAGCTCAAACAGCGAATTGTCAGCGCGTATCTCTTCCTTGTGGTTGTCCACCACATACTGATACTTTTCAATTGCCTTGTCCGTTTGTTGAAGACGATTGTAGATCTGCCCCTGCAGATAGTATACATCATCTTTCAGACTGTTGTCCGGATACCAGGCCAAAATGCTGTCCAGCATCACCAGGGCCGTATCAAAGCGGTTTTGAAACAAGGCCAGTTCGGCTGAGGCATAGTTTGAGAGCGCCTCGCCGGTAGAGTCCTGGTTCAGGTTGTCCAGGATGAACACGGACATGTCGATGGCGTCATTGGAAATAAGTCGAGAGGTGGCCCTTTTCAGGATGTCAAACTGTTCCTGGGCCCATTCGAAGTCGCCGGCAAAGTAAGACAATCTGGCGTTTTTAAACCGCGCTAGCTCGCCCAACTGGTCTTCCTGAAAGTCCTTGTCCACCTGCGAATAAAGCAAGGTGCTTTCCCATCGTTCGCCCTGGATCAGGTAGTAATCCGCCATGTCAATTTTGGCCTGAGCCTTGGTCCTGGCATCTACCACGGGATTGGCAACAACCTCTGCCAGGATGGCAATCGATTTATCCACCCTGTTCAGGTAACGGGCCTCCAGTTCGGCATACTCGATCAGCATCTGGGCCGCAAGACGGCTGGACCCGTATTCATCCTTGAATTTCTGATAGTCGGATTCCAGATTGACCAGGTCGGCAGGCAGGTAATTTTTTGTTTCCAGGATTTGTTTTCTGCGGTTGATCAGCAGTTGCCTGTAGGCTTCCAGATAATAGGCTCCTGCAGGTCCCAGGTCCCTGACATAGGTGTAACCGTCTATCGCAGTGCGGTAGTCCCTTTCATTGGCTGCTATTCCGGCTATGTACATCACCCTTCCTCCACCTTCCTGCAGTCTTTTGTCCAAAGCCTTGGACTGCCTCAGGGCATTTGCAAAATCCTTGGACTGGATGAAGGTCCATTGCAACATTTCAATGAAGGGAACAAAATCCGGTTTTGACTCCAGTCTTTCGTAAAGCAAGGATTGCAATTCCTGAAATTTGACCGGTTCCAGATAGGCTACCAGGACGTTCTGAAGACTCAGTACATTGATGCTGCCATCTTCCAACCCATCGACGTAGTACTTGAGCATGGTCTCCACGTCCCCTTTGCGCCGGTACAGATCGGCCAGATTGTAGGTAAAGGCAAACTGGCCTTTCATCAGTTTTTGACCTTTTTCGTACACAGCAATGGCCAGATCATAGTCTGGCAGATCGACAAAGGCATTGGCAGCCTTTTGTATGATGATCACATCCGCAGGTAGCAGATCGATGGTATTCCTGAAATTCTTTTCGGCCAGTTTGGTTTCCCCTCTCCGGAATTGAAGTTTACCCAGATACAGGGGCAGAATGGGATCCTTGGGCTTTCTGCCGATCTCTTTTTTGAGCAGGGACTCGGCTTCCTGGCTTTTGCCGGCCCCTTCCAATGCGGCGATCAGATTGGTCAGGTGGCTTTCGTTCTCAGGGTATTTCTGATACAGCGTTTGATACAGATTAGCGGCCTTTTCGTATTCGCCATCCTGAAGGTATTGCAAGGCCAGTCTGGGATCCTGAGAATATCCCACGATGCAATTCACCCAAAAAAACAAAACTATGATGCGACGCATGATCTTAATAACCCCCGGAGAGTTCAATTGGTTTGATTTGATGAAGAACGCAGGCCCGTAAGTCATGTGATACCTGATTCTGAA
>CAYXKO010000301.1:0-3830 GCA_964465435.1 uncultured Saprospiraceae bacterium
GCCTTTTGCCTGGCCGGTAACGCAGATGCACAATATTCAGCCCGGATGGAGGCTGACGCGACGATCAATGCACTGATGAACCAGTATCTCAGGATTAACCGGAGCGTAAACTTTGTGTCCGGCTGGAGGATAACAGTTATTTCTACCGTGGACAGAAGGGTCATGGAAGACACCCGCGTTCAGTTTCAGAGAAATTTCAGCTACAAGACCAAGTGGGAATACAAAGAGCCATACTACCACTTGCGGGCAGGGGCTTTCCTCAACCGCAATGAGGCCATGGCAGCCCTGGACCAGGTGAAGAAAAAATTCAGCACTGCCTTTATCAGTGTGGATAAAATTGAATATACGGAATTTTAATTTGATCCGGCCGGATAGGGACTTGACCGGATGATGTGTTATGAGCAGGAATAGATTTGGATTTTCCATGGATTGGCTGGTGTTGGGCGTTTATTTCAGCCTGCTGGTCATTGGATGGCTTGCCATTTATTCGTCCACCTATTCGCACAACGTGGATCAGAACTTTCTGGATCCGGACGTTCCCATTGTCAAACAGACCCTGTACATAGCCGTTGCCTTGCTGGCCTTTGGCATCGGACTAGCGGTGGATAGCCGGTTCTGGTACACCTTCGCTTATGCCTTTTACGGGATTGGTTTGGTCCTGCTCGTACTGGTTTTGATTGTGGGCACCGAGGTCAAGGGAGCGAGGGCCTGGTTTAATCTGGGAGGTTTTTCTTTTCAGCCTTCCGAACTGGTCAAGTTTTCCACCATGCTGGCTGTAGCTTCTTATCTTAGCTATTACAAGGTAAGACTCAATGATCTAAGATACCAGGGATATATATTGCTGCTGATCGCAGCACCCTGCCTGCTGATCCTGTTGCAACCGGACGCAGGGTCTGCGATTACTTTCTTCTCTTTGTTCATTCTCCTGTTTGTTGAGGGATTGAATCCGCTTTATTTTGTGATGGTCCTGCTTATGGGACTTGTTTTTGTTTTTTCCATACTGGTGCCGCTTAGCTGGGTTTATTTCTCGCTCATCCTGCTTGCGGTCTGTGGTTCCTGGTACTACATGAGGCCATTCCGCTACCATTATCCGGTGCTGGGTTTGCTTTTGGGTGTGGCATTTTATTTGTTTGTCTGGTTGGGAGATCTCACGGGATTGTGGTTTGCCGCCGGATTTCTCGTCCTGTCCCTTGGCCTGTTGTGGAGAAGCAAACAGCAGAAGCTGGCTTTGATGATGCCTCTGGTTGTGGGATTTTTTTCGCTTTTTGCAATCGGAGGCCAGCAAATGTTTGAAGGACTCAAGCCCCACCAGCAGGAGCGCATCAAGGTTTGGCTGAAACCCTCCGAATGTGATCCCAGGGGTTCATTGTACAATCTGTTGCAGTCCAAGGTTGCGATCGGGTCCGGTGGAATCTTTGGCAAAGGGTTCATGAACGGAAATATGACCAAGCTGAAATATGTGCCCGAGCAGTCAACGGATTTTATTTTCAGCACCATTGGGGAAGAGCATGGGTTTATTGGCAGTGTGGTGGTTTTGCTTTTGTTCTTTGGCCTGATCTGGAGGATATTTACCCTAAGCACCTTGTCGGATTACAAATTCGGATCTTATTTTGGAGTGGCCCTGGCCAGTTTGCTGGGTTTTCACGTTTTGATCAATATTGGTATGACCATGGGGCTTGTTCCCGTGGTGGGCATTCCGCTTCCATTTATCAGCAAAGGGGGGTCCTCCCTTATTATTTTCTCCTTGATGCTTGGCGTTTTTTTGAGATTCCAAAATAAGAGCAAATGAGCCGGTTCAGATTGCAGCATCAGGATTCAGGCAGTCAGGCCAGAGCGGGCTTGCTCCAGACCGACAGGGGCGTCATTGAGACGCCTGTGTTCATGCCGGTTGGTACCGCTGCGACCGTAAAGGCCGTGCACCAGGAAGAACTGAAGCAGGAGGTCAGGGCGCAGATCATTTTGGGAAATACCTACCATTTGTATTTGAGGCCGGGCATGGATGTGATCAGGGGCGCCGGCGGCTTGCATCAATTTATGAGTTGGGACCGCCCGATCCTCACGGACAGTGGGGGATATCAGGTGTATTCCTTGAGTGCAAGGCGCAAACTGACGGATGAGGGCGTGTCGTTTCAGTCCCACATCGACGGCAGCAGACATCTGTTTACCCCGGAAAACGTGGTGGATATTCAAAGAGGCCTGGGGTCGGACATCATGATGGCCCTGGATGAGTGTACGCCCTATCCCTGCACCCGAAAGTATGCTGAAAACTCGCTCAAATTGACCAATCAGTGGCTGGAGCGGGGCGTCAAAAGGTATCAGGAAACGGAAGCCTTGTATGGTTGTCATCAGATCTTCGTGCCGATCTCCCAGGGTTCACTCTACGACGACCTCAGAAGGGCATCCACCGAGTTTAACCTGAGATTTTCATCTCCGGTATATGCCATCGGAGGGCTTTCGGTAGGGGAGCCCGAGGACGAGTTGTACAGAATGGTGGATGTGGCCACAGCTTCCATGCCTTCTGAAAGTGCCAGATACCTGATGGGGGTGGGTACGCCGGGCAATTTGCTGGAAAGCATCGGATTGGGCATTGATATGTTTGACTGTGTATTGCCCACGCGAAACGCCAGGCACGGAATCCTGTATACCTCTCAGGGAATCATCCACATCCGTAATCAAAAATGGAAGGAGGATTTTTCTCCCATTGATCCCGATTCGGCGGCCAATACAAGCAGGGTTCACAGCAAGGCCTATTTGCGCCATCTGTTCATGGTGTCAGAGATCCTGGCTGCCCAGATCGCAAGCATCCAGAATCTAAGCTTTTACACCGCCCTGATGCGCGAGGCACGCGAACAGATCTTATTGAATAATTTTGGTCCCTGGAAAGAACGCACCCTCCGGATCATCAACAACAGGTTGTGATGAAGCACCTCAGAAATTTGGGACTGACCATTTTGGACAGGTATATCCTGAAGAAGTACTTCTTTACCTTTTTCTTTACCATGGTGACGCTGTCTGCCGTGGCAGTGGTTTTTGACATTTCGGAACGGATAGAGAAATTCCTGTCCAAAGACCTTGGATTCTGGGAGGTCACGCGGGACTATTACCTGAATTTTATCCCCTGGATCAACTCCCTCCTTTTTCCGATGTACAGTCTCATCACGGTCATTTTCTTTACCTCGAGGATGGCAGACCAGACAGAAATCATCCCGATGCTGGGATCCGGGATGTCATTCAGGCGTTTGCTCAGGCCTTTTATGATAGCTTCCGGACTGGTCACCCTGCTGCACCTGGGTGGCAACCACCTTGTGGTGCCCAAAGGAAACAAAACCCTGCGGGAATTTGAAAACAAGTATATCAAACAAAGCAATGTGGTGAGCAAGGACCGCAATGTGCATTTGTTTGTTGAGCCTGGTGTGGAGGCTTTCGTCGTGAGTTTCAGCGTATCGGATTCGTCGGGGCAGCAATTCCAGCTGAGAAAGTACGACTCGTCGAGGATCACCCAGGTCCTGACCGCCAAATCCATCCGCTGGAAATCCGAGCCTGATGTATGGACGCTCCGGGATTATGAGATAAGGACCCTCCGCGATACCACCGAAGATTTTGAAGTGCACCACGGTGAGGCACTGGACAGCTCTCTGAACCTGCTGGTTTCGGATTTTGTGATCACCAGGAATCAAAAAGATATGATGACCACTCCGGAACTGAGCCGTTTTATTGACCGGGAACTGGTCAAAGGGTCCGGAATCACCAAGGGGTATGAGGTGGAAATGCACCGCCGGACGGCCGACCCCTTCGCCTCCATGATCCTGAGTTTCATCGGTGCCTGCATC
>CAYXKO010000302.1:0-3820 GCA_964465435.1 uncultured Saprospiraceae bacterium
AATTGATCCCTCAGATAGTCGCAGTAAAGTTTGTAAAATTTTCGGTCCAGCTCCACCTCGTCATTCATTTTATCCATCGGGCTTATGTTCTCCTGGAAAGAGTTATAAAAATAAACTGCGTCAAAATCGCTAAATGAAAATTCCAGAATGTTGCCATGATAAAATTCCAGACGCTCCAGGCGGTATTGTTCGGCAAGCTTCCGGGCGATCTGATGGAGCCCTTTTCTTTGCTCAACTCCGGTAAAATGAGCAGGTGTGCAGGCAGCGCCTATGGAGCAAAATTTACCGGCTCCCGATCCCACGTCCAGGACGCGCACAGACCCGTCCGCAGCCAAAAACTCAGAGGCCTGCCTGGCAATTGACACGGGTGTAAAATGGTCTTTGGAATACTTTCTGAGTTCCTTCGGATAAATCCGGTCGAATTCGCGATCCGCGACCGGATGATTTTGATTGATGCGCTTAAATAACATACCTGTCCGCAACCTTCGTTTGAGTTGCGCGGGCCATGCAAGGGTTGCAGGATCTGAATACAAACGTCGAGGGAAGCGCGATTTACAACAGTCCCGGGCAATGATTGTTTTGACAGCCCGGCTTTTGTTCGTGCCGACCCAATTGATTTACCCGTATTGTCGCCTGAAAATGGGAAACCGGATTGCCTCACTGTGCGGGACTGGCGTGATTCCGCCTGACTGGGTCATTCAGAAGATTTGCGATCGGGCATTTGCTGTTTGTGAAACCTCTGAAAAAGACCGGGCCGGCTGAAACAGACATTTCAAGGGAAGTGAAATCACTAAACTGTACAAAATGAGGAGTTTTTATGCAGGGAACCCGCCAATGACCGCCCAATCGGCTTTTGAATTTCCTGTCCGAAACAAGAACCATCCCTGACGGAACAGTAGCGGGGCTGCGGGCTTTTGTTACCTTTGCGGCCTAAAATTCAACAAGATGAACTTCAGGACCGAAAAAGATACCATGGGGACCGTCCAGGTACCCGCCGATGTATACTGGGGGGCGCAAACCCAGCGCTCCATAGAGAATTTTAAGATCGCACGCGACACCAACCGCATGCCCATGGAAATCATCCGGGCCTTTGCCTATCTGAAAAAAGCGGCTGCCCTCACCAATTTTGAAGCCGGCGTGCTTACTGCAGAGAAAAAAGACCTGATCGCGAAAGTCTGCGACGAGATCCTGGAAGGCAGGCTCGACGACCAGTTTCCGCTGGTGGTCTGGCAGACCGGATCCGGTACCCAATCCAATATGAACGTCAATGAGGTGGTGGCCTACCGGGCCCACGTGCTTACCGGAGGCTCCCTGCTGGACGAGAAGAAGGTGATCCATCCCAATGACGACGTCAACAAAAGCCAGTCCTCCAACGACACCTTCCCCACCGCCATGCACATTGCCGCGTACAAGATGTTGCAGGACTGCACCCTTCCCGGACTGAGGAAGCTCCGCGACACCTTGCAGGCCAAGGCAAAAGCCTTCAGCCACGTGGTCAAGATCGGACGCACCCACCTGATGGATGCCACGCCCCTGACCCTCGGCCAGGAGCTGTCCGGCTACGTCGCCCAACTCAACCATGGCATCCGCGCCATCGAAAACACGCTCCCTCATCTCTCCGAGCTTGCCCTTGGCGGCACGGCGGTGGGCACCGGGATCAACACACCTCAGGGTTATTCCGAAAATGTGGCCCGTCATATTGCAGCCCTCACCGGATTGCCCTTTGTCACAGCGGCAAACAAGTTTGAAGCCCTGGCCGCCCACGACGCCATCGTAGAGTCCCACGGGGCACTCAAGACGGTCGCATGCAGCCTGATGAAAATAGCCAACGACATTCGCCTGCTGGCCTCCGGCCCCCGCTGCGGGATCGGGGAGATCTTCATACCGGACAACGAACCCGGCTCCTCCATCATGCCCGGCAAGGTGAACCCGACCCAGTGCGAGGCCATGACCATGGTGGCCGCCCAGGTGTTGGGCAACGACGTCGCCATCAACATAGGCGGAGCGACCGGTCACTTCGAACTGAATGTCTTCAAACCGGTGATGATCTACAATTTCCTCCACAGCGCCAGGCTGATCGGGGAAGTCTGCGTTTCCTTCAACGACAAGTGCGCCATCGGAATCGAACCCATCGAAGAAAACATTAAATCCAACCTGGACAATTCCCTGATGCTGGTCACCGCGCTCAATACCAGAATAGGTTATTACAAAGCCGCAGAGATCGCTCAGACCGCGCACAAACAAGGCAAGACCCTCAAACAAACTGCCATCGACCTGGGCTACCTTACGTCAGAAGAATTTGACCAATGGGTCAAGCCGGAGGAAATGGTGGGCAAAATTGAGATCTGAGGCCCCTTGAACCACTCCAGTACAAAACCTTACCACCGCAGCACCCTTTCCAATGGGCTGACCGTGCTTTGCGTACCGGATGACTCTACGCGCATGGTCTGCGTCTGCATCCTGTATCGGGTGGGTTCGCGCGATGAACATCCTGACAAGACCGGCATCGCTCACCTCTTTGAACACCTGATGTTTTCAAACTGCGGTCCCGGTATCGATTTTGACGAAGTCATGCAAAACGCCGGTGCGGAAGGCAATGCCTTCACCTCGCCGGATACGACCCAATACTACAACATAGCGCCTTCCTCCTGCCTGGAATTGATGATTCAGATGGAGGCCATCCGGATGGAGGGTTTCAAGATCAGCAAAAAGGATTTTGCGGTCCAGCAAAAAGTGGTGATCGAGGAATTTTCCGAGCACTACCTCAACAATCCCTATGGCCTGTTCTCCCACCTGATCATGGACCTCTCCTACAAGACCCATCCCTACCGCTGGCCCGTCATCGGCAAGGACCGGGATCAGATCGCAGCCCTGAAGTACGAGGACGCGGAGGATTTCTATCACCGGTACTATCATCCGTCCAATGCCGTACTGGTGGTGAGCGGAGCGGTTCAGGCCGGCACCGTGGAAGCCCTGGCTGAAAAGTATTTTGGCAACATCCGGCCCGGTATCCGCAACGAGAACAGCTATCCCATAGAAGCACCCCAAACCTCAAGCCGCACCAGGACCCTGCAAGGCGATTACCCCGAGGAGGGATTGTACATGGCCTTTCATTCGCCGGCCAGAAAGACCAAGGAGTTCTATTGTCTTGACATGGCCACAGACATTCTCGCAGACGGAAAATCCTCGCTCTTTTACAGTCAGCTTCGCAAGGAAAAAATGCTGTTCTCCAGCATTGACTGCTACCTGACCGCGACAACAGATCCGGGTTTGATATTGATCGAAGGCAAACTGCAGCAGGGTGTCCGCCGCGAACAGGCCGAAGCGGAGATATGGGCCCTGCTGGACAATCTTTGCACACGCGGCATCGACGCGCATACCTGGGAAAAATATCTGAACAAAAATGAAACAGCCTACTACTTCTCCCAGGTGGGCGTCATCAATCAGGCCCTCAATTACTCCTACGCGGAATGGCTGGGTGACCCCGATCTGGTCCTCCACGAATTTGAAAATTACAGAGCCCTGAAAAAGGAAGAGGTGAGCGCAGCGCTCAAAAAATACATTCAACCCGGACTGGGCAACTATCTGTACATGGTGCCCAATGTGTGAGTGAAAGGACTCATTGCATTCTTAATGCCTTATTGCTCTCTGAATGCAATCAATTTTAAGAAGGATGCAAGGAAACGCATCAGAAAAAAAATTCAATGCAGTGTGGTATTAAAAACTCAAAGTATGAGTAAGATCTATTATTTCAAACTATAAAAATCACATCTGTCCAAAATAAATTTTAAAAATTAACTTTCCCACTTTTTGTCGCGCA
>CAYXKO010000303.1:0-1594 GCA_964465435.1 uncultured Saprospiraceae bacterium
ATGATGAAGGCAAGCGCGAACTGGATAATTTTATCATGCCGGAAGAAAAATATCCCGTGATCGCCACGACCTCGGAGCTGATGACCACGGGGGTCGATGCACAGACCTGTAAGGTGATTGTCCTGGATTCCAATATCAGCTCCATGACCAAATTCAAACAAATTATCGGCCGTGGTACACGGATCAATGAAGAATATGGAAAACTATACTTCACCATATTGGACTTCCGGAATGCGACCGACCTCTTTGCTGATCCACAGTTTGATGGTGATCCCATCCGCATCAGGCCTGTCACACAGGAAATCAATCTGGCTGACATAGTGGAAGAGGAAGAAAGAAACACAGAACCGGCCTATGATCCTGATACCGGCGAAGAAATAAATCTGGCCCCACCGAGCATCCGATATCCGGAAGCAGAGGATGGAGCCAGGACTGCCCATGAACGAAGACAAAAGGTTTATGTCAATGGCGTGGATGTCTCGGTGCTGATCAGCAGGGAAATGTATTTTGACCAGCACGGCAAACCCATCACGACAAGCCTTAAAGATCACACCAGGGAGATCATCATGGGAAAATACACATCCCTGGATGAATTTCTGAATAAATGGCGGGCAACAGACCGAAAAGAGGCCATCATCGCCGAATTAGCAGAGCAGGGAGTCATGGTGGAGTCTCTGTACGATGCCGTTGACAAGCAGGTGGATTTATTTGACCTGATCTGCCATGTTGCCTTTGACCAACCCCCATTGACAAGAAAGGAAAGGGCAAACAATGTGAAGAAGCGCAACTACTTCAGCAAATATGGCGACCAGGCCCGAAAAGTACTGGAAGCACTGCTTGACAAATACGCTGACCAGGGGATTGAAAACATCGAGAACATTCAAATCCTGACCGTTCCTCCCATCAATGAGTTTGGTTCGGTCACCGAAATCATCAAATCATTCGGCAGTCGCGAAGCATACGAGAAAGCCATCCGGGAATTAGAAAACGAATTGTATCAAAGTATCGCATAATGCCATTTGTAAAAGTATACATACATTTTGTTTGGAGCACAAAAAATCGATATTCATTCCTTCACTCTAAAGAATTGCGTTTAAAAGTTTGGAATCATATCAGAGAAAATGCTTTAAAAAAGGGAATATTCATCGATTTCATTAATGGCTACTCCGACCATTGTCATTGTTTGGTTTCATTAGGTATTGACCAATCTATTCAAAAAGTTATACAACTAATCAAGGGGGAATCTTCCTATTGGATCAACAAGAATGGATTAACAAATGAAAAGTTTGAATGGCAGGATGAATATTATGCCATTTCAGTATCCGAATCAAAGCTGAATAATGTAAGAGAGTATATAAAAAACCAGGAAGAACATCATCTTAAAAAAACATTTCAACAAGAATATGAAGAATTTAATGAAAAAAATGAATTTGATAATTTTAAGGAGGAATAATTTGGCTAAAGCCAATACAGGAATTGATATCAATTATCCTCCTGCTAAAGCAGAAGGCAATTCAATTATAGGAGATAATTCACATTAGAAAACCAACCATTGAAAAGGAATGATGCATTAACCCATTCCGAATAAAAAAGA
>CAYXKO010000303.1:1694-3793 GCA_964465435.1 uncultured Saprospiraceae bacterium
AATATTGAACAGGAATGCGGCTTTAGCCCATTCCGAATAAAAAAGAAATATTGAACAGGAATGCGGCTTTAGCCCATTCCGAATAAAAAAGAAATATTGAATAGGAATGGGACTTTAGCCCATTCCATATTAAAAAACAAACAATAATGGCTCTAGCCAAATAAATATCGAAGAGACATGACCAACATAGCAGGCACCATCAAATCCATCAGAGACATTTTCCGCAAGGACCCGGGTCTGAGCGGAGACGCACAACGAATCGAACAATTGGGATGGATGATATTTCTAAAACTCTTTGATGATAAAGACAAGGAAAAAGAAATCCTTAACCCCAAATACAAATCTCCCATTCCTCCGGAACTGCTATGGAGAAACTGGGCAGAAGATGATGAAGGCATCACAGGCGATGAACTGATCCAGTTTGTGAACAACAAGCTTTTTCCGACACTCAAGAATCTGACGGTTGCGGCTGATGACCGATTGGGCATCACCATTCGACAGATCTTTGACGGCACGAACAACTATATGAAAAGCGGAACCACCTTCCGCCAGGCCATCAACAAACTCAACGAAATTGACTTTAACAGCAGCAAAGAACACCACATCTTCAATGTCATTTATGAAGAGATTTTGCAAGGACTGGCCGCCAAAAAAGACACCGGCGAATTTTACACCCCAAGGGCCGTCACCCAATTCATTGTGGATATGGTGAACCCGAAACTGGGTGAAAAGATCACCGACCCTGCCTGCGGAACTGCCGGATTTTTGGTATGCGCCATAGAACACCTGAAAAAGCAGGTTAAGAACATTGACGACCGCAATACCTTACAGGAGACTGTAACCGGTAGCGAACTCAAACCCCTGCCCTTTATGCTGAGTGTGGTCAACCTGATTACCCACGACATAGAAGTACCCCAAATAGAAAACGGTGATTCTCTGAGCCGGGAATACAACTCCATCAAACAAAAAGACCGGGTGGACATTATTGTGGCCAATCCGCCTTTTGGCGGTGTGGTGGGTGACGGAATGGAAACCAATTTTCCTTTGAACTACCGCACCAAGGAAAGTGCCGACTTGTTTTTGATTTTGTTTATCCAATTGCTAAAAGAGGGCGGCCGGGCAGGCATTGTATTGCCAGATGGCAGTTTAACAGGCGATGGGGTAAAACAAAGGGTAAGGCAAAAACTGCTGGAAGATTGCAATGTACATACCATTGTGCGCTTGCCCCAATCGGTATTTGCTCCATATGCTACCGTAAACACCAACCTGATTTTCTTTGAAAAAGGAAAGCCAACAAAAGAGATCTGGTATTACGAACACACCTTGCCCGAAGGTGCGAAAGCATACAGCAAAACCAAACCCATTCGCCTAGAAGAATTCGATCCTATAAAACAATGGTGGAATAATAGAGCAGAAAGCGCAGTGGCCTGGAAAGTGCCCATCCAAAGCATTATAGACCGCAATTATGATTTGGATGTAAAGAATCCAAATAAGAAAGTAGAAGAAGTTGTTTATGATAGAAAAGCAATATTAGACAAGCTTGAAAAATCATTCAATGAGTCACTATTGATATTAAATGAATTAAGGGCTGAAAAGTAAGGCAATGATAAAACTTGGAGATGTAATATCGTTAGATAAAACTATAAAGGTTGATATTCAAGATGATGTTGAATATACTATAGCAGGCGTTCAATCCTATGGCAAAGGTGTTTTGAATAAAAGGAAAGAGCTTGGTATAAATATGACAATGAAGCAATATCAGTTAATTGAGCCAAATCAATTAATGTGGTGTAAAGTTGATACAAAAAATGGAGCTTTTGGTATCACAAAATCTGAGCACAAAGGAAGTCTTGCTTCAACCAATATGTGTCTTGCAAAAATTAAAACTGATAAAATTTTGCCTGAGTTTTTAGAAAAACTTTTTAGGATTAAATTCTTTCATGAAAACATTTCCCATTTATCAAGTGGAACTACTAATAGGAAGTACCTAACACCTAATCAACTTTGTAACTTAATCTATATCCCAAACTTTACAATTCAAGAACAAAAGGATTTTCTTAATTTTGTAAATAAGCTTGAAAGAAGTCCTATTTTTAGCC
>CAYXKO010000304.1:0-3791 GCA_964465435.1 uncultured Saprospiraceae bacterium
AAAGGAAGAACCTCCAGGGCGGTAAATTTGATCTGTCATTCAGCTTGCAGCAGGCAAGCTCCAATGCTCCTGTGACGAGCCTTTCTCCGGTTTTGGTCGCTCCCTCCGGGCAGCTCATGCACCCCGGGAACACAAAAGGTACCGGAACCTATGAACAATCTGAATTAAATGTGGACACACCTTACGAACTGAAGCTGATTTGTTCGCTCAACGATATGCGCGACATTGATCAATTCGACTTGCTGAGGCTTTCAGAGATCCTGCGCAATCCTTCCCTTGAAAAGGATCCCCTTCGCCTGCTCGCGGCCGATTTGAATTCCGATGGCAAACTGGACGGAGAGGATTATATGACCTTGCAGGCCTTGCTTTCTTTCCAAATCAGGCACAGCGAATTGCCCAATCCTTACAGACTCATTCCATCAGATTATCAATTTGCAGATCCTTCCAATCCGTTTGCAGAGTATTCTGCCCTGAAACCGGAGGTCAGATCGCATCAAACCATCAGGGTTCAAAAGAAATTCCTGGTCATCAAGGCTGGTGATATCAGCCGGTACGGGATCCTTCGGAAAAAATCCAAACCTGTTTCTGAATAGTCGCCTTCCGGGCGCTTGGGTTAAATTGCGAAGTGGAATAAAGTTGGTAAAAATTGAAGATTGTGGTTTGGACTTTTCAGCTTCGCAAAATCCTGGGCTTTTTAAGACTCTATGGTTTATACAGGACCGCGGTAAAATTTGTCGGCAGGAACCGCAGCAAATATGCCGGGTACTTTGGCTGGATTATTCGTGGGCCATCCGAAAGGGCCGATATATCCGTGATCGGTTGCGGACAGTTTTCTTTTAGTACCATCTGTTTTTTTCTGTACAGGAATTTAGGTAACCGGTTTCTGGAAACCTACGATCCCGATCTGGATCGCAGCGACAGCATGAGGCGTTTTTGGAAATTCAGGGATCAGTCCAATGATGCCGAACACCTGATATCGAATCCTCATTGTACCTATGTCTACATAGCATCCAACCACAGCACCCATCTGGCCTATGCAGAAAGGGCATTGGCGGCCGGCAAGCGCGTGCATATTGAAAAACCATTGTGCACTACCTTCGAATCTCTTGCTTTGCTCAGAGGTCTGGTAAATCAATTTGGATACCGGATGACGGCGGGATACAACAGGCCCTATGCTCCCGCCATCCGTGAAGCGGTCCCCCTGATCGAACGCAATAGTCCTTTGATGATCCAGGCCCATGTGTGTGGTCATAAAATTCCCAAAGATCATTGGTACCGGGCTCCGGATGAAGGCACGCGCATTTGCGGCAATACGGGACATTGGATCGATCTGGCTGTCTTCCTATGGAATTGCAAGGGGACACTCGGTAGGGAGTTTCAGATCAGGCTCATTCCGGCTGATCCGGAAAATCCGGATGACAACTATACGCTTTGCATCAAAAACACTTCGGGCGAACTGCTCACCTTGAGCATGTTTTCCCTGCAGGAGCCGGTTTTGGGGATCAATGAGATCATTCACCTGCACCAGGAAAACCTCACAGTGACCATTCAGGATTACAGGTTCATGGAGATCCAAACGCCGGACACCTGGAGAAAAAAGTCATTCAAAAGAAAAGATGTGGGGCATGAAGAGTGCCTCATGCAAATCATACGACATCAGATCAGAGACTGGAAGGAATTGTGCATTTCTTCGGAGTTGACCCTCCACGTGGCCCGGATGGTGGTCGACAGGGAGTTTGAAAAACGCGTAATCATTCAGGACTGAACAAGTGCCATTCGGTCCCTTGGATTGGATCACCCCTGGATGAATTTCACAATTTTATCGGGTATGCTCATTTCGGAAATTCCTGCACCACCAGTCCATTTCGTATCCTGGGTTCAAACCAGGTGCTTTTGGGTGGCAGGATCTTGCCATGGTCAGCCGTTTTCTTAAAGTCTTTGTGGTGGACGGGATAAAAACAAACTCCCATCAGGTTGGGGTTTTGGTGCACCTGCTTAGAGATCTGCTTGATGCCTTTGATGCCTTCCACATATTTGATGCGTGGGTCGCGCCTTACATCGTGTATGCCGAGCGATTTATGAAGGATGCAGTCGTTGAAGAGATCGATGTCAAAGGCAATGCCGTTTTTATGTTCTGCCTGCTCGATCATTTTGTTGTTCCATCGAAACCTGAAGGATCTCTGCCCAAGCAGGATGATCATCTCATGGGCCCTGGAAGGTCCCGGACTCTCATCGACCTCCTTTAATTTGCCGAAGGGTTCGAATATTTTTTCCATTTCCTCTTCAGAAATTGACTTCTCCAGATCTACCAGCCTGTTGTAAGGCAGGATGGAAAGTTGATCAAAACTGAAAAAGGCGCACATGATGTGGTCCAGGCCTTTTTCGAGCAGGGCGGGTCTGGATTCTATGATGTGGCTGATGGCCGCCATCCTGTGATGGCCATCGGCAATGTATGCTGAGTGAACCTTTTTTTCGAAAAGCTTTTGGATCCGGGCAAGATCAGCTTCAGCGTGTACGCCGTAAAAATCGTGCACCTGTTCTGCCTTCGGAAAATGAACAGTCAGTTCCGGTTGATTGTCCCGGATCTGGTTGTGGATGAAATGGACGATTTCTTCCTCCGGAGAGTAACAAAGCAAAACAGGCTTGATGATGGCATTTCGTTCCAGGGTCAAGGCGATCATGTTCTCCTCCTGCGTCAAGAGGGTGTTTTCGTGTTTTTTGATGTTGCCCGTCAGGTATTCTTCCAGGTTCACACCCGCCAGGAGACCCTGAAATTCCCGTTCCCTGGTGCGGATCCTGTATACCACGATGCCCGGGTCCTTTACCTTTTGGAAGATCTTTCTTTTGGCTTCTTGCGGATAATTTTCCTTGAGCTTGTTAAAGTAAGACTCGTGCTTGTCAATCTTGTTGAGATCGGGGAGCAGGTATTGGAAGGGTTTTATTTCCACTATATGTTTTTGATGGCCTTGGCTTTTGAATGGTCAGGAGCGACAGCTGCCGCAGATCAGGATTGAACGGCCTTGTAAAATGGCAGGTCAACCACCCTGGCCGGAAGGTTTTTGGATCCCATGTTGACAAATACGGTACTGCCTTTTTTGGAGAGCTCCGTCGGCAGATAACACAAGCCAATGGACAGATTGAGCGATGGGGAAAAGGTGCCGCTGGTCACCACACCAATTTCCTTTCCATGTTCATCGGTCATGGCATATCCATGCCTGGGGACTCTGCGGTCCTCCAGTTGAATGGCACATAATTTTCTTTTGAGGCCGGAAGCTTTTTGGTCCTGCAGCCAGTCCCTGCCCACAAAATCCCCTTTCTGTATCTTGGTGATCCAGCCCAGGCCGGCCTCTAGAGGGGAGGTCGTGTCGTCTATGTCGTTGCCATACAGGCAAAAGCCCATTTCAAGTCTCAGGGTGTCCCTGGCTCCCAGTCCTACCGGCTTTAATCCCTTGGGGCCGCATTCGGACATGATGGCATCCCAAAGCCTGGCCGTATGGGCGTTTTCCACGTAAAGCTCAAAACCGCCGGCCCCGGTATATCCTGTGGCAGAAATGATCACATTGTCAATTCCGGCAAAACGGCCTTTGCGAAAACTGTAGTAAGGAATGCTCTTCAGGTCAATGTCGGTAAATCCCTGCAAAAGCCCTGCGACAGCCGGTCCTTGCACTGCAAGCAATCCGGTCTCATCAGATATGTTGATCATGCGGGCATCGTACTGGTTGTGGCTGTTGATCCAGTTCCAGTCTTTCTCGATATTGGAGGCATTTACCACAAGCATATACGCCTGCTCT
>CAYXKO010000305.1:0-3770 GCA_964465435.1 uncultured Saprospiraceae bacterium
ATTTGCGGCGGCACGTACCTTCCAGGCACGCATGCTGTCGGCCAGGACGGCTTCTTGTTCGGCCTCCGATTTTTCGAGAGCGAGGAGGGGTATCCTGCGGTCCGGCTGTCCTCCCAGCGGTATGGTCACTCCGAGGCGCGAGAAAAATTTCTCGGAAAAACTCAGGCGGTTTTCGTAATCCCTGAGTCCAAACTGAATGGAAGCATTCCATTCCCGCGTACGAGCCCTCGCCAGCCTTGATTCTGCGGACTTGTACTCTGCCTCGAGCATGCGTAGCTCGTACTCGAGCGAATGGGCCGATCCATTTGAAAGGTCCCCGAACCTGAGTCGCACTTCTTCCGCACCGATCCAATCTCCTGCGACCAGGGTATCCGGAGCCATGCCATTCATCATAACTCCCATTTTTTCGCGCAGGTTTTGCAGCTCCAGGCGGGCCTCAGCCAGTTTAATCTGAGCTTCGTGCTTGTCGTCCATCAGACCGGACAGGTCCTTGACGCTGATCTTTTCGCCGGCTTCCACCAGCTCCAGCAAAATGGCCAGCCGTTGCTTTTGGAGTCTGTAGATGCTGTCCATCCAAAAGATCTCCCTGCGCTGCCTTTCATAATCAAGACAAATCGCGTAGCGCTCTCCGAGCAGTTCGCTGACCTCTATCCTGGCCTCCGCCAGCAAAAGCCTGTTTTGCAAGGATGAAAACCGGTCGTATTTGTTGAATTCGCTCAGGTTGTTTGTATTAAACCGGATCGCAAAAAGATTCTCCAGGGCGGAGATTTCGCGGTTTCCCATTTGCAGGTCGAGGTCCCGGATCAGGGGCACTTTGTATTTTTGGCTTAGCGCCAGGTCGGCCAGTGCCTGCTTGTGCCGCCAGCTCAGGTTTTGCCGGATCCCGGCTAAAAACTCCGTGCTCCCGATGGGCTGAGCCTGCAGGGTCGAAAACCGCAAAAGGCCCGGCAAGAAAAAAATCAGGATCAGGTATCTGGTCAGCATGTCAAAAAAGAAGGTCGATGCGCAATTTTTCGCCGATCAAAAAGGGATTGTCCGCATCTAGTGAAATGTACAGTTCCCTGCCCCAGGACCTGAGTTCCGGGATTTTGCGCAAGCGTACCGGCAATTCCGTGATATTTGGAAAAACATAACGGATGGTTCCGGTATCGGATACAGACCTGCGCGCCAGGGAACTCAACAAAACCCGCGTGCCTGAAGCCGGATCAAATTCGGAAGATTCCGGCAGAAAGCCTTTGACCTTGGAGGGTCTGAGCGGGATGATCTCCATGAGCTCGCTGCCGGAGCGGATGTAGTCACCAGTCCTCAGCTTTAATTCCGATGCAAAACCATCCACCTGAGAACGAAGGCACAACTGGCTTTGACGATCCTCCAGATAGTCCAGCTCGGTGCGGGACAACTGCAGCGATGCGAAGGAAGATTCGGCCCTCTGATTGATCTGGTGGTCCAGACTTGCCAATTTTTTATTTTTTTCCGCATCCAGTTCGCGGATCATCTCCTCGATGCCTGCAGCTTCAATATCGAGGAGTGAAGGCCTGCCTGCAGGATCGGTTTTGACCAGACTGCTTTTCATGGCCTCGTGTACCGTTTTGGAAGCACGGATCTCGTCCAGGCGGGTCTGAAGTTCCCGGATCTTGACCCGGTATTCTGCGATCAGAGCACTTTTTTCTTCCCGGAGAATTTTAACCCTCAGTATCTCATCCTTGCTGGTATGCTGCATCATCTGGTTCAGCTCGGATCTTTTTTTGTCTCTTTCCGGCACCTGAAATAGAAGGATGGTATCCCCTGTCCTCACCTGCTGACCGGGCTTCACCCGGATCTCGGCAATGTATGCGTCCACTTCGGACCTGAGCTTCATTTCCTCAGCCTCGGTACTGCCAAAAAAATGGCTGTGGCTCCATGCAGTGAGCTGCCTGTAGATGAGGAACAAACCCAGGACTGCCAAAAGCCAAAACAGGTACAGGACATTCCACTTCATGCGTCAGAAATTTTCATTTTGCGCATCGCCCTGCCGGCTCCATTTGCGCGTCTGAATGCCTGATTTTTCCAAATCCTCCATGAGCCTGTTGTAGGATTCGTCGTCCTTGAGAATGATCTTGAGCTCGAGCTCGCGCATCTTCACTCCGGTGGTCTTATCGACTTCGACCCACATCTGGTCGAGATCAAACCGCTTGGTATATTCATCCAGTATTTTATAAAACCTTTCGTCAAAGGCATCCATGCCGGCCCGCACGCGGAGTTCCCACACCACGTGACTGCCCCTGTGAAAGGGAGAAAAGCGCATCATTACGGCTATCAGGCAAAAGAACAGGGCGCCCAGCACCGCAATGTAAAACCCGTATACCCCGCAAGCGATTCCGATCCCAAGACAGGCAAACATAAAAATGATATCGCGCGGATCCCTGAAGGTGGTCCTGAACTGAATGATGGTCAGTGCGCCGATCATGCCTAGACCTACCGCCACGTTATCGCCAATGGCCTGCATGATCATGGTGGCCACGACGGAAGCCAGCACCAGGGACTGAATGTAATTGAGCGAGCGGATGCTGATGTGGGTGGTTTTCTGGTAGGTGAAAGCCACCATGCTGGATAAGATGAATGACAACAGGAAGGTGAATAACACCATCTCGAATGTGGGGTTATCCACATTTTTATACATTGACAAAAACTCGATCATCCGGTTCTTTGTTGTCCAAAGGCTGTTCGGGGCCAAATGTACTGCTTTGACTTAATAATAACTTTACATTTTGATCACATTCAACCGATGTCATTCAAGCTTATCCACCCCGGATCAATGCTAATCAATACCTTGTGAGGCCATTTGCAAAACGAAGACATGAAAACAAAAAAAGTAGGGATCATCACCATCGGTGATGAATTGCTGATCGGACAGGTCACGGATACCAATTCAACCAGGATCGGCCAGATACTGGGCCGCGAAGGCATCCGGGTATATCGCAAATGGTGTGTGGGAGACCGTGCGGATGAAATCCTGTACGCCATGAGCGAGGCTGAAAAAATCACAGACCTGGTCCTGATCACCGGAGGACTCGGACCCACCAAGGACGACATCACTGTCAAGACCCTGGCCGAATACTTCGGATCCGAACTGACATTTCACCGGGACGCATTCGAAAATCTAAGCAGGATGCTGGAAGCGCGCAAGGTGCCCGTGCGGGACATGCACCGGCAGCAATGCGTCCTGCCTTCCAATGCCCGCCTCCTGGAGAACAAGCTGGGCACGGCCCCTGGCCTTTTGTTTGAGGAAAAGGACAATATCTGGGTATCCATGCCCGGAGTCCCCTACGAGATGGAATATATCCTGGAATACGGAGTGGTCCCACTGCTGCGGGAAAGGGGATTTAATCAGGGATTCCGGCAGCTGACCATTCTGACCGCGGGCCTGGGCGAATCCGAGATCGCGCACCGGATCGAACCCCTGATCGGCGACCTGCCCGACGAGCTTTCCCTGGCTTACCTCCCCTCACTGGGCAGCGTCAGATTGCGGCTTTCGGGCATATCCTCAGAACCTGCGTCTTTGGAAGAAAGATTGCAGCATTTTGGAAACATCATCATCCAGGAGCTGGGCCATCATGTCTGCGGTACCGGGGAGGGCAATCTGTCCCAGATGCTGGGCCAGGTCCTGAGATCCCGGAAAATGAGGATCTGCACAGCCGAAAGCTGCACCGGAGGGGCCATTTCCAGATTAATCACAGAGGTACCCGGCGCTCCGGATTATTTTCAGGGCGCGGTGGTTAGCTATGCCGCTG
>CAYXKO010000306.1:0-3764 GCA_964465435.1 uncultured Saprospiraceae bacterium
AGTTTTGGGTAGTAATTTTCACCTTTGGCATTTCTTCCGGCAGATACGATGCCACGCTCCATGGTGCGCACGCCGGAATCCATGTATATCTCAGCCGCGAGGGTCTGGGCCGGAAACTGGTCCTGACTCAGATGGGGCAGGAATGCCTTTGCGTCCACGAAAATACCATGCCCACCTACCGGCCTGACGATCGGAATTCCGTATTCCAGCATCTTGTCCCCAAGATAGAGCACTTGTCCGATGCGTGCATGCTGGTGGTTGTCGTCCAGGCTTTCCTTGATACCAACGGCCATGGCTTCCATGTCCCTTCCGGCCAGTCCGCCATAGGTGTGCAATCCTTCGTAAACGACCACCAGGTTTCTGGCTTCTTCAAATACCTCCGGGTCGTTGGTGGCCATAAATCCTCCGATGTTGACCAGTGCATCCTTCTTGGCGCTCATGGTGGCACCGTCCGTATGATCGCAGATCTCGCGCACGATCTCGCGAATGCTTTTTTGCTGATAACCCGGTTCCCGCTGCTGAATGAAATAGGCGTTTTCAGCCACGCGCGTCATGTCGTGGATGATGGAGATTCCGTGTTTTTTCGTGAGCTCGCGGAGCGCCTTCAGGTTTTCCATGCTGAAGGGTTGCCCGCCGGCCATATTGACGTTGGAAGCCAGGGTCACGTAGGCAATTTTGTCTGCACCTTGTTTTTTTATCAGGTCCTCAAGTTTCTGAAGGTCCACATTTCCCTTGAAGGGATGCAGGTTATTGGGATCATGGGCCTCGTCTATGATGACATCGACAAAGATGCCGCCGGCCAGCTCCTGATGTACGCGCGTCGTGGTGAAGTACATGTTGCCGGGCACGTACTGGCCCTTTTTGATCATGATCTGCGAGAGGATATTTTCAGCTCCTCTGCCCTGGTGGGTGGGGATCACATACTTGTAACCGTAGTACTTGTGGATGGCGTCTTCCAGCTTGTAATAACTCTGGCTGCCTGCGTAAGCCTCATCGCCCAGCATGAAAGCACTCCACTGGCGGTCGCTCATCGCGTTGGTGCCGCTGTCCGTGAGCAGATCGATGTACACGTCTACAGACCTCAGGAGAAAGGTATTGAATCCGGCCTCGCGAATCGCCTTTACGCGCTGGGGTCTGGTGGTCGTTTTCAGCAGCTCCACCATCTTCATCTTATAGGGTTCTGCCCAGGATCGCTTGATTATTTTGGTTGACATGATTCTTGTTTGCGGATTATGAAATAGAAATACAATGTTTGTCCAGTGAATAAAAAACTCAATGGCCGATCACCGGCTCCAGCCTTGCTGTAAAATGTCTCAAAAAAGGCGGCTCGTAGATGATCCTGTATCCGGTTTTCCGGTCGCGCAGTTCCAGGATCTGATCAAAAACCTCCAGCACAAAATCGATGTGACTCTGGGTGTAAACCCGGCGTGGAATGGCCAGTCTCACCAGCTCCTGACCCGCGGGAATGAGCTGCCCGTCCTCATCGTATTTGCCAAACATCATGCTACCCACCTCGACACAGCGGATGCCACCGATCTTGTACAATTCACAGACGAGGACCTGTCCCGGATACTGATCGACGGGAATATGCGGAAACAGTTTTTTGGCATCGATGTACACGGCATGTCCTCCGATCGGCCAGATGACGGGGATGCCCTTGGCCTTGAGTCGTTCTCCCAGGTAGGCTGTGCTGCGGATGCGGTAATGCAGGTAATCCGGATCGAAGACCTCCTTCAGGCCAATGGCCATGGCCTCCATATCTCTTCCGGACAAACCGCCGTAGGTGGCAAAGCCTTCGGAGATGATCAGCTGGTTGATGCATTTGATGCTGAGTTCCTTGTCCTTCATACAAAGCAGTCCGCCCATGTTGACCATGCCGTCCTTTTTGGCGCTCATGATGAAGGCATCGCCGAGTTGCAACATATCATGTGCAATGTCCCGATAGCTTCTTTCCTTGTAGCCCTCTTCGCGCATGTGAATGAAATAAGCATTCTCCGCAATGCGGCATCCATCGATCACCATCATCACGCCATAGCGGTTACAAAGGGCTCTTACGGCTTTGGCATTTTCCATGCTGACAGGCTGGCCTCCCGATGAATTGTTGGTCACGGTCAGTATCACGGCAGCCACACGTTCACTGCCATACCGCGCAAGATGGGTCTCCAGTTTTTCCAGGTCGATATTCCCCTTGAAGGGCAGCCAGGCATCCGGATCCAGTGCTTCATCCGGCATCAGGTCAATGGCGGTAGCTCCCGTAAATTCGATGTTGGCCCGGGTGGTATCAAAATGCGTGTTGCTCAAAAAAATCTTATCGGGACCTCCCAGCAGCCCATACAAAATGCGCTCCGCGGCCCGCCCCTGATGCGTCGGCAACACATAGGGCATGCCGGTCAGGTCGCGGACCACCTGTTCCAATCTGATCCAGCTGCGTGCCCCTGCGTAACTTTCATCGCCCAGCATCATGCCCGCCCACTGTGACTGGCTCATGGCACCGGTGCCGCTGTCGGTCAGCAGGTCGATGAACACATCGTCCGAGATCAGCAGGAAGGGGTTGTATCCTGCCTGGATCAGGGCCTCTTCTCTGTAAGCCCTTGTGCTCATGCGGATCGGCTCCACCATTTTGATCCTGAAGGGTTCCGCCAGTGTTTTTATTTTGTCATCCATTTTTTGCCTTTTTTGAAGTAGATTCCCAAAGGAATATTTGCGCGAAAGTAGAGGCGGATCCTTCGGGAATGATTGACCAAATACCTACGGCAGATTGATAATCGTCATTTAGAATGAATTGACCATCACCCAATGCCATCGCATAAATCCCATCCGTTGGACAAATCGCATGAGCAGCTTCAACCGGCCAGAAAAAAAATCCCCCGGCGAAACAGTTCCGGGGGACTTCTAAACAAACTGAAATATTGAAGTTATGCCAATGCTGGTTCGCGGACCGGCTCTCTTGTTGGCATGGACTCAGCTTCTTTGTCCATCTCTTCGATGTGATTGACCTTCGCCTTCAGTGAACGGATCCTGCTTACGATAAACCAGGTCAGCGGGATCACACCACCGAAAAAGAATACCGTTGCCCCGATCCCTCTGAGCCAGGTGAGTGATTTGAATACTCCCGCCTCGATGAAGTCAGAAGATCTTCCATACCAAAGCCCTTTCTCGACGACGGCCTTGAACTGAATGGAACCTGCAGGGAACAAATCCAGGATCACCATCAGCATCAGTCCAGCGTTGATGGACCAGAAGGAGAAGTTCACCACCTTTTGATTCCAGAACTGTGGCTTGATCATCAGACGGGAGGCAAACAAAAGGGCTGCCAGGGATATATTTCCATACACACCCATCAGGGCGGCGTGTGCATGGTTGACGGTCAGGTAGGTGCCATGCTCGAAATAATTCATGATCGGCAGGTTGATGATGATGCCCATCACACCGGCTCCAAAGAAATTCCAGAAGTTTACCGCGATGAGAAACAGGAACACTTCGTTGAATCCAAAATTTTTTCCCAGGGACTTGTGGTCCACATCCCCTACTGCCATGGCGGGCATGTTTTTGAAGCGCCATGCCTCAACGGTCAGCAGGATAAGAGGAACAAATTGCAGGGTGGAGAATACGCTGCCCAGCGCCATCGTGGCGACAGGTTTGGCATTCCAGTAAAAGTTGTGCGAAATGCCGAGCAACCCCGTGCCCAAAAACAAAATGGTGGCAAAGTAGACCACGCGTATGGCGGCTTGTCTGCTCACCAGTCCCATGAGTACCATCAGATA
>CAYXKO010000307.1:0-3758 GCA_964465435.1 uncultured Saprospiraceae bacterium
CTTTGGCCAAAAGGGCAGAGGCGCCTGCGGCCCTGCCGGAAAAGGAAAAGAGCCCCGTGGCTTCTGCACCCATTGCCCAACCTTCCTCCGGCGATCGGACCGAGCGCAGGGAGAAGATGAGCCGCATGCGCCGCACCATAGCCAAGAGGCTGGTCTCTGCCAAAAATGAAACCGCCATGCTCACCACCTTCAACGAGGTGGACATGTCCAGGCTGATGGAGTTGCGACAGCAATACAACGAGAAATTTCAGGCCAAATACGGTGTCAAACTGGGCTTTATGTCCTTTTTTGCAAAAGCCTGCGCCCATGCCTTGCTGGAAATGCCCGAAGTGAACGCCCACATAGACGGAGAAGACCTGATCTACCACGATTACGTGGACATATCCATGGCCATATCCACGCCCACCGGCCTCGTCGTGCCGCCCATCAAAAATGTGGAATCCATCAGTTTTCAGGATTTTGAACTAAAACTGAAGGAGCTGGCGGAAAAGGCACGCACCGGCAAGCTGAGCCTCGAGGAAATGTCCGGAGGTACCTTCACCATCACAAACGGGGGCGTCTTTGGATCCTTGATGAGCACGCCCATCCTCAACGAGCCACAATCCGCCATTCTGGGCCTTCATGCCATCAAGGACAGGCCGGTCGCTTTGGATGGCCAGGTCGCGATCCGCCCGATGATGTATCTTGCCTTGTCTTACGACCACAGGGTCATCGATGGCAGTTCCTCCGTGCGCTTTCTGGTGCGCGTCAAGGAGCTCATTGAGGATCCCATGAAACTTTTCCTCGAAATCTGATTTGATTATGACCCTTCAGGATTTTTTCGACTGGATTCAGCAAAGGCCGGACATCAGCATTCTGTATTGCGGTGTGCTGCCGCTCCTCGCCTGGCTGATCGGGACGATATCCAGGCCGAATACCGGCGACAGTCCCTGGAATTACCTGTACTCGGTCATCATCTATGCGATATCCATCCCGGGCATTTTTGCGCTGACCCTCAATTTTTACTTCTTTTTCTGGGAGCGAAGAAGCATCCTGGAAGCCGATCTGCTGATCCAGGTCTTGCCGGTTTTGTCCATGTTGCTCACCTTATGGATCAGCTCCCGTTTTACGGATTTTAACCGCATTCCCGGCTTTGGCCGGCTTTCCTCCCTGATGGTGATCATTGGCATCCTTTTGGTGCTGATGTGGATCCTGGACCGCACGCGGATCTTTGTATTGACCGGAATGCCTTTTGTCTTTGCCCTGCTTATCCTCGTGGGACTGGTCTGGGCCATCGCCTACAACACCCGCAAGATGATGCGGTAGGGCAGGCTTGCAAACACTTTCAGAATATTTGTTTTTCCGGTTTAAATTTGGGAGGATAACTCCGGGCACCTGAAGATCTTTGACCGCCCGGGAAAAACAAGATGAATAAGTTTCGACTGAACTTGTACCTGTGGATTTTTCCAGCCCTGCTCGCGGCGGGTTCCCCCATTCGCATCCCCTTTCAATACGTCCAGTCCTTTATCCTGATCGACGTAAAGATCAATTCGCTGGTTCAGGTCAAACTGATCTTTGATACAGGAGCAGAGCACCACATTCTTTTCGACCGCATGCACACCGATGTGTTTCAGGGCGCATATGCCCGCGAGGTGAAGGTTTTTGGTTCGGACCTCAACCGGGAATTGCCGGCCTGGATCACGGTACCCATGAAGAACGAGATCCCGGTTCTGGGCGTGGTCAGTTTTCCCTGGGTGGTCCTGCACGAACCCGACATCAGCTTGTCCGAATGGATCGGAGAGGAAGTGCACGGTATCCTCAGCGCACAATCATTTTCAAACTACTTCATCGAAATCGATTACAAGGCCCGGGAGATCCTCCTGCACGATCATCTATCCAAAAGAAGGATGAAGGACTTTGCTTCCTGCCCCGTCGCCATGGTCAGGAGCAAACCTTACCTTAAGGCCCTTGCACAAAGCAGGCCGGGTGGGGAGCACCGGGAGATCGACCTGCTGCTGGATACCGGCGCCGGATTATCCCTGTTGCTTTATGCGAGTCAGGGGAATGCCCAGGTGCTTCCCGATATGGTAATTCCCGGACAGCTGGGCTCCGGATTGGGCGGAGCGATCAGTGGGGTGGTGGGCCGGATGGAAAATGTCCGGTTTTGCGGGCAAGCGATCCCCGGCATACCCACCTATTTCCAACAGGTCGATAGCGGTATGATCGGAAAACTGCAGGTTCAAAAACAAGGGATGCTTGGCAACCAGGTACTGGACCGCTACCGGGTGGTGCTGGATTACCGGAACGGGACCCTCTACCTCAAACCGGTAAGCAAGAAAGTAAAGACCTATCAATACGATCTGTCCGGGATCAGTGCGGTGGCGGGGGGCGCTTTGCTCAGAGAATACTACATATCCCAGGTGGCCAAAGACACGCCGGCCGATCTTGCAGGTGTCCGGCCCGGAGACAGGATACTCCGCCTGAATCGCATGGGTGCCGGCATGCTCAGCCTGGGTAGGATCCAAAAGGTGCTGAGCAGCCGGGCGGGCCGCAAGGTCAGCCTGCTTCTGCTCAGAGAGGGTCAAAAGATCGAACTTACCCTGGTCCTTAGGGAATTGATCTAAAGCCTGCCGGGCCGGTCTCAGATCCGCACCCATAAATCCTAAGCCTTATCCCTAGCCTTTAAAGTACTGCTCCTGCAGCGGGCCTGTTCCCAAGTAGAACTTGCAGTCCTCCGGCACCGAAGGTTAAAATTATCCTAAAATCCTGCTTATTTGTCCGGATCTCAAGGCTTTGGTGAACCAATTCCTCTTTTTCAGGTTTATTAATAGTATTACTATTACTAATACAAGTAAATATATTATTAACCATAAAAAACAAAAATCATGAGCAGGAAGCATGGATTAATTCAGGCAGGGGTTTTTCTTTTGATCATGGGGTTGGGAATCAGTTCCTGCACCGTGGTGAAACAGGGCCAGTTTGGCATCAAAAGGACCCTGGGTAAATACGACGACAAGGTATACACGAGTGGCTTAAGGACCTACAATCCCTTTGTCAGCACCTTCATCAAGCTATCCGGCCAGACGGAGAACATCGAGGTTAACCTCAACATCCCTTCCCGCGAGGGACTGACGATCCAAAGCGAGGTATCCATCCTGTACCGGGTCATCCAGAAATCTGCCAGGGACCTGCTGATCCAGGTAGGCCTCGATTACGAGGAGACCATCATCCTGCCCGTGTTTCGCTCAGCGGTGTCGGACGTCACCTCCAAGTACTATGCCAAGGACATGCACAGCGGCAACCGGCCTGAGATCGAGTTGGCCATTCGCGATCTGATGATGCAGACCCTCAAGGAAAAGGGAATCCTGGTCGAAAACGTACTCCTCAAGAGCATCGTTTTGCCCAAGAACATCAACAAGGCCATCGAGGACAAGCTGGAGGCAGAACAGCAGGCCCAGCGGATGGAATTTATCCTGCAGCAGGAGAAACGCGAAGCAGAAAGAAAAGTGATCCAGGCTACCGCGGTCCGCGACGCCAACAAGATCATTTCCGAAGGTCTGACGCCCAACATCCTCCAGTTTAAGGCTCTCGAGGCCTGGCTGGAGCTCAGCAAATCACCCAATGCCAAGGTGATCATGGGCAACGGAGGCTTGCCCATGGTGTTTAATGCGGATGAAGGAGAGACGATGATGAAGGCTCCGGAATCCTCCGGCAAAAAATGATAAAATGAGTTTGGATTCATAATTAAAGCATAGAGTCCCTGTTCCGTTTTCAAGCAG
>CAYXKO010000308.1:0-3724 GCA_964465435.1 uncultured Saprospiraceae bacterium
AGCCATCAGCCATCAGCCATCAGCCATCAGCCATCAGCCATCAGCCATCAGCCATTAGCCATCAGCCATCAGCCATTTGCCATAGTCATAGTTATGGTCGTTCTTGGAAGACCTCTCCATGCCCTTTCGCCGTGCCCCCAATTTATTGGCGGGGGTTCCCTCCCTTATCGCACTGTCGTGCGATACCCTGCCAAAGGCAGGGATCGGTCGGTCAGCCATCAGCCATCAGCCATTCGCCTTTTGTCCTGCCCCCAAAATATTTTCGACTTTATTAAAAATTAATCTGGTAAAATGAACGTAAAATCCCCTTCCTGACTATATTTGCTGCAAGTATAAAGGATTAAAAGACAAGATTTTATCATATGTTAAATAAATCATATGTTTAAAATCCTGTTTTTATTTTGTTTATACTGACCTAACCCGATATTTTGACAAAATGACCATCAGAACTAATTCCAGCTCCGAACCGGGGACCCTGTCCGTACCGGACCCTTTCCCGGCTTTCGCCGTCGAAGCACGACAGGATATCAGCCATCCCCACTCTATGCAGATCCGGCCAAATAATGCTCCGGTATCTTCCGGCACCCTAAGCCACAATTTTTCAACAAATCTTTTTTCGCGATCTCAAAATAATTCGAGAACCTCCGATAAAATCACAACAATGAAGCCCCTTTCAAAACACCTCAATCCCTTCTTTATGAACCAGTTTCAGCGCTTACTTACAGCCACCCTCTTCGTGGTCATATCCCTGACCATTGGATTTTCTGTTATTCAGGCTCAGCCCGGTAGCCTTACTCTGACAGTACCTGCCAGTAGTACGGTTGTATTCCCCATTGGAACCATGGCCGGTTACTCTCCGGTTACCGTCAGTTCCACCGCTTCCCACACAACAGATGATTTGACAGCATCAGTGGTGGACCGTGCAAATCTGTCGGAGTTTTCTGCCCCGACCCCTGATGGACCTCGCTTTGCGGAATTCGAATGGACTGTGACAGATGCCATGGCGGGAGGCAGCGATGTGAATCTAAAATTTGGTTTCCCGACAGATCCCCACGATCTAAAAAACAGTTTTGTCAGAGTCGGCAAAAATGACGGTGCCTCCTGGACTTACAAAAATGCTTCAGTCAGTGGGACCGGTCCTTTTGAGACATCCAATACCGGCCCGTATACGTCTTTTTCCTCCTTTGGTGCATTTGGCATGACGCCTGTTCATAATATTACGCAAATGACTGATTACGGTTCCATTCAAGCCGCAATCGATGCAGCAAATCCTGGCGATATTATTGAGTGTGATCCAGCCACTTATAATGAAAATGTATTAATAAACAAAGATAACATCGTATTGCGGTCTACGTCTGGAAAGGCAGTAACTATTATACAGGGCACCTATTCAGGTGGTACGGGATCTGTTATGATTGCAAGTGGAACCAATGGAGTGCAAATCGGTGAAAGTGGGAAAGGATTTACCATAATTGGTTTTGACGGAAATGGATCCATTGAAGCCGCAGCGTTATACCTGCTGGGCTCCCACACCGATATAATTATTGAAGGAAACACGATTGAAGCCAATGGAGATCACGGGTTACTCGCAAATTTTAATGCCGCCATTGATCGTATCACCATCAATGACAACATGTTTACTGGGAAGACTTTTGTTGGGGCTGAACCTGGAGGTTGTGGTTTTTCTACCCAGTTTGACTTAGGAAACAATGTCCCAAGGCAGTTGGTAACTCTTGGTGGGGGTTCAGGTGTGACCAATTCCAAGAATATTGTTTTTACGAATAATATGGTCACTGGTATTGCTGGGGGATATAATTCCACAGACATGTGTGAGCAGGGTAATCAATTGGTAACTATTGATGTAATAGGAGCCACAATTAATAACAACACATTCAATGGCACCACCTCAAGGTCTGCTCATAGTTTGAGAACCAGAGGTCAGAAAACCAGTATTTTTTGTAATACTTTTGAATCTGACAATTTAACATCCTCTTGCAGACATATTTTCTTTGGTTCGGGTACTCCATTGGTAATGGCGACCCCTTCCAACCTGGCGGGAGTTGCTTCTAGAAACAGCTTCCCCGATGGAGGTGCATATCTCACTCCGGACAATGGTGCTTCATGGATGATTTATAGAGATAATGCCCAGGCTGTTGCCGCGGCAGCTGTCATCGGAGCGGGTCAAGTGGCGGTTGATGCTGCCACCTCAGTGGTTTGTCCGGTTACCAATGTCAATACCGGACTGATCTTTCCGACCATCCAAATGGCAATAGATATCTCCTCGACAAACAATGGACACACCCTTGAAGCCTCTTCCGGGACCTACAATGAGCAAATAGTCGTCAATAAGCAACTCACCATAAAAGGGGTAGGGATGACAAAACCCCTTATCAATGGAACCGGCACCGATCGGGTGGTGCAAATTTCAGCTGCCAATGTAACTTTGGAAAATCTGAACATAAAGTTTAACCAAGGTCCTGTGCTCCATGGAGTTTATGCTCCTACTTCCGGTACTTTCAACAATCTGACCATAAAAGATTGTCTGATAGAGGGTACTGCCACCACCGGATCCTCCATCTTTGGAAGTTATGGCATTCGCCTGGGCTCCTTTGGCGGAGTGGTAAAAGATCAGGTTACTATTGACAACAACGTGGTGGTTCATTCTGGCACTTCTCCTTTGGGACGTGGTCTCAGAACATTCAATGTCTATGGTGAGATCAAAAACAATGAATTTACCGGAGTTTACAGCCTTCAGGGTGGAGATTTTGACGGCGGCCTCATCCAGATAACCAATAATGATTTTGACGGCGTTTGTGAAATCAACAACCTTGCCTTTAATGGCACCCACACCGTTACCGGAAACAGCTTTGCTCCTTCCAATGCCAATGGGCCCGGTTCTGATTTTGCCCTCCTGGAATTGAAAAATTTAAGCACTGCAGGTGCATATCTTCAGATTGAAAACAACACCTTCTCCGATTATTCTAATTTCGGAATTTTCTCAGGTCGCGCAAATAACGTGACCGTTCACAACAATACTTTTACCCCGCTTTCCACAGCAACAAATTATCGCTCGTTAAGAGCGGATACCAAGCAACGGACTTCCGCTGCACAAGGTGCTTTCCAAAGTGGAATCACGATTACATCCAATACGTTCAATGGCAATGCGGCAGTTGGTCAGACGGGTATTGCAGTGGAGTTTGCTAATTCGGACAACGTATCCGGTGGGTTTTCGGCAATAAGCCTTGCCAACAATGATTTTGCAGCTAATAATGCAAGATTCGTTTCATTGAATAATGAAACAGGTTCTACTGCGGGTGATATGGTTTGGACAGGAACTTATGTTTCCACAAAAGCAAAGGTGACCACAGATGTGACTGCGAGTACCAATCAGTTTGACCTTGGATCAGGTTTGCAGCTTCCTTCTGCCATGTCCTTGACCAATTTATACGACCTGGAAGACAAGCTTCAGCATAAAGTGGACGATGGAGGTCTGGGTTTCCTGACCGTCAACACGGCAAAGGCCTATGTTACCGAAAACAGCTTTGTTACACCGGCTACCACCACGCCTTCTGTGCAAAGAGCCATCAGTGGTGTGGCAAACCCGGGTACCATCCACATCGAGTCGGGTAATTATTCTCTCAACACAATGGACGCCACCGGCAAGAACATCACCTTTGCCCCCGGCTCCAGCCCGGCCTGCGTGATGGTGGGCAACCTCACCCTC
>CAYXKO010000309.1:0-3717 GCA_964465435.1 uncultured Saprospiraceae bacterium
AGGTCTGCCCCCATTAATGCTTTAGCATCCTCAATAACCTGCCTTTTTTCCTCATCTCCAGGAACAGGCTTTATGTCTATTGCGTAATCATGTCTGCTGACTTTTGGATTATTTCTCAACCAATTGATAGAGTTATTTCCAATTGATAAGGCATACCTGTCTAACAATCCAAGTTCCTCCATGTCTTGCAATCTTATCACAACAGAAGTAGCAAGACGTTTTATCAATTCAACGTCAGCATCTATCAAATCATAAAGCGAATTATTAGTTGATTGCGCCGCCATATTCGCCGTAGTAGTCAACGACCGAGGGTCAGGCGTAGAAGCATCAGTGAAATCATTCAATCCGATTACATCTTTCAATAATTGAATGTTCGCCTGAATACTCTCAAACCACAATGCAACATCAGCAGCGCCTCCGAAGTCAAGCGGCTCAACCGGCTTAAAATTAGCTTGCTTCCCATCCCTGCTCGTTCTCCTCCAAAGTAAAACCGACTTTTTCTCAAACAAATCAAATAAATCCCTCGGCCCCATAACTTCTCCGCCCTTCCCAAATTTAACGTCCTCAAGCGCACCTATCTCAATAGAAACGCCCCTTGGTTTAGCCTCTGCCTTAAATTGTTGCAGTTTAAGCCAATCCAATTGGATTTGGTCAATCACCGGAATTAATTGTTGCCCGATTGAATTGATCTTCATGTCATAAAATGACGGAGCATATATATGATATGACGATATAACGTCAGCAAGTTGAGTTCTGGCCCTTTTCATATCAGTGGCCCTGCCATAATCGAAGATATAGTCCGTCCCAACCACCCACTTAGCCTTGTAAATTACCTTTACCCGGCTTCTTGTAAAACTATTTTTCTTGGTTCTGACAACCGCAAGGTTCCCGGCTTTAGTAGTCCCAACCTCATAGTTAGTTTCATCAATACTAAACCATTCAAGGTCTAAGACCTTTATAGAAACTCTTTTTATTTCATCCCAAGTAGTATATCTATTGCCAAGCATATAATTTGCACTATGTTGGTTGGCTATATCTATACACTGCTCTTTTGTTGCGTTTTGATCGAGTTGCGCAAAATCTTCAATGTTCATTTCAAGAACTTCCCCAACATAAGTCATGTCTGAAAAGTCCCTTTCCCGGCACGGAGAAATTATGATATTCTCAGGTTTGATGGCCCTTATTTTCAAAGCCCCATTGCTATCTATATAATCCTTATAGCCGGCAACGCCATAGTAAAGCAGATTTTGGCGATTTAACTTTCGCAAATAGTCAACGTTATTGGCGGCAAAAACAGCATTTACATCATTCTGCATTTCAACTGCCGCCTGATGCTTATATGTAAACCGTGATTGCATTTCGAGTTCTTCCTGATCGCCAGGCTCGTCAGTCAACTTTTCAAGCCCCAACTGCTTTATTAACGCTGGTGCATTTTCAGGGTCAGCAGACGTTATCTCTTCACGCAAAATCATTTTAGCACGTATATCTGCAAAATATTTATTCTTCTCGTCTGTTGCTAAGGCGTCAACAGGCGTAAATTCAACCCTGTAATTCGTCTTGTTCAAAATCCCAAGACTAATCCTTATATATTTCGTTGCAATTGGAAAAACCTTCCAGTTTAGATTCAACCACGTCTCATTGGCATTTTCATCCACACCCATCAATGCCTTGTACTGGTCAACCCTCTGCCTGCCTTCCATGTATTCTGCAATCATCTTATATAGAGCAGTTGCACGATAAAAAGACTGCCACGAGGAAGCCTCATTCTCACGCCATGCAGCTTTGCAGAAGTTTAAACACCAGCCACGATCCTTGTTTAAGGGATTTATGAAATGGTCTGGAAACGGATAATTTGTATTGGCACTAAGCAATGTTCTAAATTTTATAGCTTTTAATAAAATCGGTTATCTCTAATGGTTTTTCTATGTCTTGCTGCGTCATTAAGTTACCGGCAGCCACCAGCGTCCATCCAAACGCCATCGCCCTGTCAAATTGAGTTGAATCTGATAAATCAAAACCAATCAAATCCTCAATTAATTTCGGGAACCAAATTTTATTTGCATAATTATTCACATAATCATCAATATATTCTGCCGCCAACTGCTTGCTTTTGTCTCCGGCAAATATACCAGGGTTAGTGGCCCCATTAAACCAAATAAGAAAATCACTATATCCCCTATCAATGAAATAGTTTATCATACCAATCCGATTGTTCTCACATAAAATTTGACAACCGAAATAAACACAAGCCTTGATATGATCTTCAAAAAACACATTTGGGCTTGGTCTGGCACAATATTCAAAAATCGCAGAATTACTAAAATCTAAATCGTTAGGGTCAAACTTCTTAAACCCATAACTCGCCCCATCCGACGGACGCAATGCAGCTTTATGTTCGTATGGGTCGCATCCAATCACAAATTTAGACTTATTTATCGGTCTGTGCAAATTCTGAACATCATTTTGCATCAAAATCCGCATAAGAAACCGCCCATTGGGTGATTCGACAAATTTTACTCGTGTATCCCTTTCCCCATTCACCCAAACAAGGTTGCCCTTAACGTATAACTCCTTTTCCTTTCTCCACATTAATTGAGCCAACCTGTCCTGAAGAATAATTATGTTAAATATAGGCGCTTTTGAAGAAATCCGAAATACATCCTCAATCGTCATTGGGTTCTTCCTCATCTCCGATGCAAGCCCCACAAAGTCCCCCTTATCCTTATATGTGTCAAACATATTGTTCAACGCACTTTTGGCCTTTGCAATCTGAGGCATCCCATATCTGTCAAGAATATAACTTTCGTAAGCCGGGATGAAAAATCTATAAAGTAATGTAGGTGTTCTATTATTCCCATCTCGCTTTGTAGGGTCAGACTCCTCCCACATTTTCTTAGACTCCTCAAGTGTTCTACCACCCGCCATTTCTTCAACAGTGGTAGTATAAATCATTTTCCCCACAATATTAGTCCCCTCCATTACGCAAAACTTAACAGTCCTATGCCTCTCAACAATAGAACATTCTTCTGTTTTTCCGTACTCGTCGCCAACATAAATTTTGACCTTCCACCCATCGTAATGTTTTTCATTTGCAGGGCCATAATTGATGAGACTATTTAGCGCATCCTTTTCCTCATATTCAACAAGTTCTCCCTTCTTACTTGTAGCAAAAAAACGTAACTCGTTTTTAGGAGAAGTCCCCTGCGATTTATCATACTCCGGCACAAAAAAATCTGGCAACTTCTTAAACGGTTCAACAACGTGATGTATGAAAAATTTCTTAGCGTCATCCTTGCTCTTGGACTGAATCCCGCCAACAGCATTACGAACCCGTGATATTACCTCAAACTGACTTACAGAAGCCCTGTAAGTCTTACCTTGCCTACGTTGGGCAATACACAACATACCACCACAATCCGGGTCTTCTAAGCAATATTGCCAAAAATAAAAATACAAAAGGTCTGGATACCTGAAATCCGGATACCCTGTATCCAACCTCCAATAGCACATATAAAAATAATGAAGCCCAGTTACATAAACCGGCTTCCCATTGTTCATAAACCAAAAACCATTTAAACGGCGAAACCATTCCTGACGACGGTATTTTTCCAATTCCGGGTCAAAATACAATGGGTCTTTTACCTGGTGAGCTTTTTCCTTTCTACGTTTTCCAGTATAACCCTCAGGAACAGGCGGGATTTCCCAGTGTTGGTGAGC
>CAYXKO010000310.1:0-3712 GCA_964465435.1 uncultured Saprospiraceae bacterium
AATATGACCTTCCCGGTAGGTCAATGTAAGAACTGTGTTACGTCTTTCCTTTGCCAGTTCCGGAAATTTCCGAGGATTGTACAGGGTTGGATTTTTAAGCATTCCTACCAAAACCGCCGCTTCATCCATTCTCAACTGCCTTTGGTCTTTGCCAAAATATGTCTTTGCAGCGGTTTGGATTCCGTGTGCCTCAAAAATAAAGTCAAACTTATTCAGATAGAGCGCAATGATCTCTTCTTTGGTGTACCTCTTCTCCAGCTTAACGGCTGTAAGCCATTCCTTAAATTTCACCCTGACCATCAAAGCGGCCTTGAGCAGAGGGTGTTTGCCTTTCAGGCTGGGTCTTTCAAATAAAAGCTTGGCCAATTGCTGACTAATGGTACTGCCCCCTCCGGACTCTCCTTTACTCAGCAGGATCGTTTTAAAAAACACCCTCATCAATGCCCAGGCATCTATTCCTGAATGCGAATAAAATCTGGCGTCCTCGGTGGCAAGCAGAGCCTGGGGCAACAGAGGATTTAAACTGTCAAAGTCCAGAAATTCCCGGTTCTCATTATAGTACTTTCCAAGTATGGAACCATCTCGTGCAATCACCAGACTAGCCTGGTTGTAATTAGGATTTTCAAGGTCTTCGAAAGTTGGAAGATTATCAAATGAGACCAGGAAGAGCATTAAGCATAAAAGCAAAACGGAACCCAAAACAGCCTTCCACATCCAGGAAACGGCTGTTTTAAACCAAGGCCGGTCTTCCGGCCCATATCCATTATGTATATCGGTCAGGCTGAAACGCGACCAAAAGGTCTCTATTCTTTTTGCTATTTTTTCAGAAAATTTCTCCATTAATATCCTGCAAAATTAGAAGGAAATCGGGGCTTAGCCAAAATTTTTTCCAATTGAGACAGTTCCACCGGCACATTCCAAACAGGCATACCCGGAGACTCCAGCATACTGAATCTCAACATTCCTCCTTCCCTCTTTTTGTCATTGGTCAGGTATGGAAGCAGATCAAACCATTCAGGACCTCCGGGAATCCTTGCAGGGAAATACATAGATAAAGTGGTCCCGATCCAATCTGTGATTTCCGGATCCCATTGATACAATTCTTCAGACAACAATAACTCAATCCAAAGACCCAAGGCCACTGCCTCTCCATGCAGAATATCAAATCCACGTGACAATCCCCATGACTCCACCGCATGACCTATCGTATGCCCCAGATTCAGGATTTTCCTTTCACCCTGATCAACAGGATCGCGGTTAACCACAGCCTGTTTGAAATGAATGGATTCCCTGATACAACGGTCGAGGAATTCCGGATCCATCGACCGGAGGGATGAGACAAACTTATCCAGGCCATCTTTCTCCTGAAGCAAATAATACTTGATCAGTTCAACAGACCCATTGTGATAATGGCTCTGAGGAAGGGATTTCAGGAAAACAGGGTCAACCAAAATAAAATGTGGAGCATAAAAACTGCCCAGGATATTTTTCAATCCCAGAAAATCAACCCCGGTTTTGGCTCCAACGGAGGCATCTGCCATGGCCATCAAGGTTGTGGGGATCTGTACCAGGTTAACTCCCCGCTTCCAGATCGAGGCAACAAATCCGGCAAGATCCGTAACCACACCCCCGCCTAGTCCAATCAAAAGGCCATCCCGGTCCAAATTGACAGCCCGGGCATAACTCCAGAATTCCATGGCTGTTTCGAGGGTCTTGTGCTGTTCTCCAGGTTTCATCTCAAAGATATGATCCCCATACGGCCCTAATCTTTCGAGAACGTAAGGCAGGCAAAACCTGCGGGAATTGCTGTCGCAAAAGATCACCACCTTGGAAAACCTGGATGAGTCCATCCATTTTTCCAGAACAGACCACTGTTCGTTAAACAGGACCGCAGACTCAAACCTGAACTCAGACGATGGCGTCACTGTAAAGTTATTGGGAGGAAATTCATGACATATAGAAACTCAGTCAGCACTTATTTGATGTTTTTAAGATTTCTGTCCAGCTCACGCTTGACATCCCGGTCCTTGATTGATTCTCTTTTGTCGTACGCCTTTTTGCCGGATGCCAATGCAATTTCAAGCTTAATCATGCCCCGGTCAGAGAAATAAATCCTATACGGAACAATCGCCATGCCCTTTTCAGAAACCTTTCTTTCCAGCTTCCGCAACTCGAGCCTGTTCAATAGCAGCTTCCTGGGCCTTTTGGGCTCGTGGTTGTTTTGTGCCCCCTCCTTGTATTCTGAAATATGCAGATTTCGCACCCAGAGCTCACCCCGGTCAAATACGCAATAAGCATCACTTAAATTGGCCTGTCCGGATCGAATGGCTTTCACCTCGGTGCCCGTAAGCTGGATGCCGGCTTCAAATGTCTGAAGAAAATGAAACTCGTGGGTTGCCTTGCGGTTTACAATCTCGGGCTTATTCATTTGTCCTGAAGCGTTGAAAATTCAAAATCCACCATCTTTAGCCCTTTCAAATCCCTGATCTGAGCATACAGTATCCCATTGCCTCCACTGCGGTAACCTATCAGATTCGGAAAATCATTTTTTTCATTTTTGAAAAGCAACAACCAGAATGGGTCTGGCATATAACGAAAAAGTACCGGGTTAAAACCATTCTCCTTTATCTTGACCTCTAATAACCAGTCCTTATCTGACTTGTAAATCCTCAAATACTCATTGATCATCGCCTGTCCGGAACTCATGTCGTAGGCAACCCCCAACCATTCAGCCGGTCCTGTCTTGGCCCATTTCTCATAGCTGTTGCTGTCCTTCAACTTCCAGGTGCCAACCAGAAAGTCAGCTGAAAATTCAGTTTTATTTACGTAATTCAACCTGGCCGGACTGCATGATCCCAACAAAAGCATCCCTGATAAAAGCCAGATCAATGTATTGCTAAATTTTTTCATAGACAAAACGGGTCATTTTAGTAAAAAGATGCAAGTTGGCATTATCCCCCGAAATTCTGTGATTTCTGTTGGGATAAAAATATGTATCAAAATGCTTGTTATGTCTGATGAGGGCATTGGCCATTTCCGCGGCATTTTGAAAATGGACATTGTCATCAGCCATACCATGCAACAACAAATAGTTTCCTTTTAATTTGTCTGCAAAATAAACCGGAGAGTTATCGCGGTAACCCTGGGAATTATTCAGCAGGTTGCCCATATACCTTTCTGTATAGGCACTGTTATACCATTTCCAGTTGGTTACCGGAGCTACTGCAATGGCGGCTTTGAACACATCATTTCCCTTCAGGAGACAAAGGGTGGACAGATATCCTCCGTAACTCCATCCAAAAATACCCATGCGATTGCCATCCACAAATGCCTGCCTTGCCAAAAACCTTGCGGCATCTATCTGATCCTGGGTCTCAAGTTTCCCCAACTGATGAAAGGTTGCCTTTTTAAACAATTCTCCCCTGCCTCCTGTGCCACGATTGTCCACAACATAAACGATATAACCATTTTGAGCAATCATTTGCAGCCATCCGAAATATCTGAAGGAATTCCATTTATTCATTACTTCCTGAGAGCCCGGACCTCCATACAAGTACATAAGCACAGGATATTTGCGCGTGGAATCAAAACCGAGGGGCAGGATCTCCAGTGCATTTAAACTATCACCCTGGCTATTGGGCACCCTGAAAATACGGACCGGAGAAACCTGATAGCCTGCCAGGCGACCCAGAAGCTCGCTGTTGTCTTCAAC
>CAYXKO010000311.1:0-3703 GCA_964465435.1 uncultured Saprospiraceae bacterium
CTCAGGAGAATGACTGGCGCGCAAGAATGCTGGATGATCTTTATACACCCTGGATGGGAGTGACAGAGCCGGCTGAATATTTGGATGCATTTGCGGTGCCTGTTTCGCAAATTGGCCTGATCAAAAATGGATTAAAGGTAAACGTGCCATTATTGACCGATTTGTTGCTTGATTTTCTGAAGAAGGAAGGTGCGATATTTTTTGAGGACTTTGACCATCAACTTCTTCAAAATGAATCCCCGGAGTGGAAATACAAGGAGGAGAGATACAAAAACATTATCTTTTGTGAAGGCTTCAAAGGGGGAGGGAATCCATTCTTAAGATCCTTGCGATTAACTCCCCTCAAAGGTGAATGCCTTCTTATTAAATCCGGTAACGTGCCGGACTTCATTCTACAGGCAGGATATTCCATTGTACCCTGGGATAAGGATACAGTGTGGGTGGGCTCCAATTATAATCTGAAAGATTCATCGATGTCTGTCACTGAAACGGAAATGAAAAATCAACTTGAATTTGTGAATCAGTTTCTTCGCGCTGGATGGTCATTGGACCGTAAGGAATTTGGTTTTCGTTCCACATCCCCGGACAGGCGGCCCATTATCGGGCCCTTGCCTGGTTATCAGGGCCTTTATGTTTTTAATGGATTTGGTACCAAAGGGGCGTCCCTCATACCTTATTGTTTGGAAATGCTCCTGGATTGCCTGTTGAATGGCGTTGAGATAGATCAGGAAGTCTCAGTTACTAGATTTGCGGCGCGGTAAGTGTTCAATATGTCCTGGTGAAGTTGCGTTAAACCTTGAAATGTTATCCCTTATGAAATCAGCTTTGTTGTTTTCAATCATACTTTCTGGATTATTTACTTTTTCAAATCCACTCAACCTGAATAATAAATACCCTGATTACGAAAAAGAATGGGAAGAGGCTGAGGCTCTGTTGGGCAATGGTCTGTTAGAGCAGGCTTCTGAAAAAATCCAGGCAATTTACGACATGGCTGTGAGGGATGCCAATCATCCCCAGATTTTTAAATCCCTTTTGCGCTTGGAGAGCATCCGGGTGCAAAAAGACGAAGAAGGTCTGAAAGGAGTGATCATGCGGCTTGAAAAATCAATCAAAGTGGTCCGGGAACCCGCCAGGTCTCTTTTGTTTTCAGTACTGGGTGAGTGCTACAGACAGCTGAGTGAAAGATCGGGTTGGGCGGGGGATAACAGAACCGACCTGGCTGCACAGGAACAGGACAGTGTTGACATTGGGTCCTGGTCGATGAAATCCCTTTTGGCCAAGGCTTCGGAATATTATAAAAGGTCCATGGATTTCTCAGGCACCCGCAAGGAATCCCTGCAGGATTATGGCGCCATTGTGAATTTTGGTGTTGACAGCCTTGCAAAGCCAACGCTGTATGAATTGCTTTCTTACAGGTTTATAGAATTTTACAAATCAAGCCGGGCATCCCTGATGGATTTCGATCATGAAACCCCCTGGAATATTTGGTTCGGATCGGTAGAGGGCTTTATCCAATCTGATTTTCCTTCGGGGTCCGCAGGTCTGATTTATAGCCAATTGCTCGACTTTCATAGAAAATCAGGAAATGATCATACATTCATATTTGCCAACTTGTCCAGGCTGGAATATGCCTATAATCTGATCAGGGACCAGGAGGCCTCCCATTCCTTGTATGAAAATGCACTCAAGAGCTTTTATGCCCAAGTCAGGGGTAAAAAGGTTTCCTGTCATGTGTTGCTGAAACTTTTGGAGTTATATTACTCACGGGCTGAATCCGGCGCCTATGATCCTGAATCGAAATTGGAGGGACCCTGGACGTATGTACGAGTTGACTCACTGGCAGATCAGGTTCTCTCCCAGGATCCGGATGCAGATTGTAAAAAAGCAATTGATTATTACAAATTGGCCATTCGCCAAAAAATGGCGGAAGTGAGGATTGAAAAAGTCAATATTTCCGGAGAACCAATCCTGTTTTCAGTTTTGCACAGAAATCTCCATTCCTTGAATTTTAGTTTGTATAAACTCAGGATTAAGGACAGTTGGCAATATGAATTTTATCAAAGCGGTCAATATGATAGTGCCTGGATGGAATCCAAGCCATTTAGGCAATGGAAGGATTCATGGCCGGGTTCATCAGATTTCAGGCGGCATTCTGTTGAGTTGAAAATGGATCCCTTGCAGCCCGGGGCATATCTGTTGGTGACGGAAACCCCGGACGGCCAGAAATGCCAGAACCCCATTTTCTTTCAGGTTTCTCAATTGGCATCCGTGCTCATGAAAGATGGGTCCAGGCAGGACAAGTTATTGGTATTGGACCGTAAGTCGGGTAAGCCAATGAAGGGGGCAAAAGTGCTCATGTACGGAAAAGAATCTCCGGACTATTGGGATAGAAGTGTGCCGGTTGTCAAGTGGGCTGCCAGGACCAATAGTCAGGGATTGGTTGCATTGAAATTTAATAATCGGCTGATTACCCGAATTTCTGACGGTAAGGATGAGTTGTGGGGAGAGGAGTATGCCTATCCTTATTATCAGGGAGAGTCGGTTGATTCAAAAATCATACACTTTTTTACTGATCGGGCCATATACAGACCGGGACAGACTGTTCATTTTAAATTACTCTTTTTAAAACATGATGGCAAGACAGGATATCCCGAACCGGTCAGGAAAAGCAAAGTGGAAGTCCAGCTTAAGGATGCGAACTACAGAGAGGTGGGTAAGCTGGAACTTAAAACCAATGACCTGGGTGCCGCAAGTGGTTCATTCATTTTGCCATCCGGCGTTTTGAAAGGGATGTTTAGCCTGCAGGGGGGCTTTGGAAGTTTGTCGTTCCGAGTGGAAGAGTACAGAAGGCCTTCTTTTGAGTTGCGCTTTGATTCGACCCGGGGTGACCTTAAATTGAACGCATTAATACCTGTGTCCGGGTCCGTCATGACCTTTAATGATGTGCCGGTGGGAAATGCCAAGGTGAATTACAAGGTTTACAGAAGCATTGGCTGGTTTGACTTTGATTTGTTCGGTTACCGCAAAATATTTCCCTTTGGGCAAAGGACTCAAATTGATCAAGGGTCTGTAATGACTGATGAGAATGGGAAATTTTCTGTTTCATTCCAATCCTCACCGGATCCCGGATTTGCCGGGCAGGTTCAACAATTCACCCTGGCCTTGGAGGCTGTTGCAGATAATGGAGAAACTCAGGAAAATGCAATTACTTTCTGGTTGTCTGATCAGTCCTTGTTTTTGTCCTCAAATATGAAGGATCCCTTAGTTTTGGATTCATCCAAGCACATCCTGTTTTCTGCCTCGAATGTAAACGGACAGGCACTGGTGGCTGACTATTCCATCAAAATATTCAAGGTCAAGCATAAAAGCAGGCATCTTAAGGACAAGTATTGGGAAAAACCGGATGTTTTTAAATTTGGTCGCGAAGAATATCAAAAGCTCTTTCCAAATGATGTGTACAAGGATGAGGATGATCCCATGAAATTCCCTGTAGAGGCTTTGATATTTGAAAAGAACTATTCAGGAAAATCACAAATCGATCTGGATCTGTCAGCTGTCCTGTCCACTGCGGGCGCAGTTAAATTTGTTGTGGAAGCTGCTGGCCCCGGAGGGGGAAAGGCAAAATTTGAAAAAGTAATTTCGGTATTCAAGGAAGGCGGTGTGCAGACATCCATGAAGCCTCAGCGACATGCAGTTGATGGAG
>CAYXKO010000312.1:0-3699 GCA_964465435.1 uncultured Saprospiraceae bacterium
GTTGCCGGCGGGCTTGCCCTCCTCGTCGGAATAGAGCGTGGAGCTCAGCTGGACCACGGCTACCGAGCACAACACCTCCCGCTTTCTGGTTCAACGCAGCCTGGATCGCGAGCACTGGACCACCATGGGTAGCGTGGCCGCTGCGGGCAACTCCACGAGCACAGTACAGTATCATTTCAGCGACCGACAACCCCACGAAGGAGATGCCTTCTACCGCCTGGTCGTGATCGATATGGATGCTTCGGAGCGCATCACGCCGTGGGTGGAAGTGGAATGGGAAGCACCAGTGCTGCATTGCTGGCCTGATACCACGAGCGGGGTCTTCCAGATCGACCTCGGGGACCACGCGGACGGAGCGGACATCCGCATGCTGGACAAGCAGCTTTTGCTGCTGACCCAGATCCACGACCTGGGTTGGCCCCTCCTGGTCTGCCTGACCAACTCGGATCTCGAAGACAAGGAACAGCTGACCCAAAAAGTGGAACTGCTCTCCGGGGTTCTGCACGTAAAGGTCCTGCCGGTCAGCAACCGCACCGGAGAGAACCTGGACAAGATAAAGGATTGGCTGTGCAATTACCAGCCGGGCTCCGGGACCGGGGACTGGAAGCCGATCGTTTCTCCCTCTTCCGCAGACCTCGAAATTCTGGGACTTAAGGCTGTGAATGAACCGGTGGACGACTTCAAATCCCTGGTCCGGCACATCCTTTCCGGTTCTTCAGGGGCCGGAAACCGCAAGGAGGAGATCCGGATCCAGATAGACGATACCATGAGGCGCTATCGGCTCATCGAGCAATGGATGGCAGAGTCCCGGCAACCTTCGGGTCCGGCCGGCGATGTGCGCAAAAGGGAACTGACCTCAAGGCTGGACGCCGTATTGACACACCCCGTCTGGGGCCTGGCCATTTTTTTGGGGATCACTTTCCTCATGTTCCAGCTGATCTTCTCATTTGCCCAGATCCCCATGGATGCCATCGATCTGGCTTTTGGAGAGATGGCGGGCTGGCTCGAAACCGTCTTACCGGAAAGCTGGTGGTCGGGTTTGATCACGCATGGCATCATACCCGGACTGGCAGGCGTGGTGGTTTTTATTCCGCAGATTGCCCTGCTTTTCCTGATGCTGACCCTGCTCGAAGAGCTGGGCTATATGTCCCGGGTCGTTTACCTGCTGGACCACATCCTTTCGCGTTTTGGCCTTAGCGGCAGGTCGGTCATCGGACTCATCAGCGGTGGGGCCTGTGCCATTCCGGCCATCATGTCGGCCCGCACCATCAGCAGCAAACGCCAACGGCTGCTCACCTCCTTTGTCATCCCCCTGATCCCTTGCTCGGCCAGGATTCCGGTCTATGCTGCCCTGGTCGGTTTTATCGTACCGTCGGGTACGGTCTGGGGTGTTTTTAACCAGCAGGGCCTGGTGTTCACAGGGCTTTATCTTTTGGGCATCTTTATGGCCCTGGCGACCGCCTTTTTCATGAATCTGATGGTCAGGACCAGGGAAACCAGCCTGCTGGCCATGCAGCTGCCCTATTACCAGTGGCCCCAGATGACCCAGGTGTGGCTGGTGATCTACTCCAAGGTCAGGAGCTTTGTGCTGGACGCGGGTAAGATTATTTTTCTGATCTCCATTGTTCTTTGGTTTCTGGCCAGCTACTCCTTTCCGGGAGAGATGGTCCGCGCGCGGCAGGCTGCGGCCCTGCAAGCGGATCAAATGGGGCTGACCGGAGAACAAAAGGACAACCACATAGAAGCCCTGGCGCTGGAAAGCTCCTTTGCAGGCAAGGCGGGCCGCTGGATCGAGCCGGCCATCGAACCCCTCGGATTTGACTGGAAGATCGGGATCTCCATGATCACCTCTTTTGCGGCCAGGGAGGTTTTTGTGGGGACCATGAGCACCATCTACAGCCTGGGTCCCAATTCAGAACTGAGCACCCTGCGTGCCCGGATGGCAGCGGAACTGGACGAACAGGGAAAACCCTTTTTCGACAACCGAAGGTCGCTGAGCCTGGTCATATTCTATGCTTTCGCCATGCAGTGCATGAGTACGCTTGCCGTGATGAAACGGGAAACGGGCTCCTGGCGCTGGGCCCTGGGCCAGTTCTTTTACATGGGTGCGCTCGCCTGGCTCGGTTCCTGGCTGGTGTGGAATGTATTCTAAAGGAAATAAAAAAAACAAAGTAAAACTGGCAATCCTGATTTAGCAGGATGATCCCTGTGTCGAAACCAATGGAACGAACGGCTTTATTTAGCCCCTTCCTTTACTGCATCGACCCGATAAACAAAATACTCCGTGTCGCCCCGGAAAAACAGCTTTTTGTATTTCTGTTTGTAAAAGATGGTCACCTTTTCGCCCGTTTCAGAAGCTTTCTGGACTTCTTGGGCAACCTCATCGTTCTGTACGGAAAAATACCAGATATTTTCTGAAACTTTGGTGTTTTGCCCAAAACCAAAGAAACCGAAGTTCATCTCTCCTTCCCATGTTTTGAAAATCACGCCCTTGCGACTGATCTTGGTGATGTAGCCGGTACGGGAGCCATCGCTGTAGTTGGCGTACCAGATAAAGAGAAACCATACGATAAATGCCAACAGGGCGATCAGAAAAGAAAACCCTACCAGCCTTTTAAACCACTTGCCCATTGTTCCTAGAATTTCACTTGCGCTCATCTTGCAAAAGTAAGTTCAGATTCCTTGTCGTTACATTTAAATCAACATAGCTTTGCGATAAATAATTCCTGTCTTGCTCCTGAATCTCAACTCCGACACCATCGTTGCCCTGATCACCCCGCCCGGGCAAGGTGCGGTGGGCCTCATCCGGCTGTCCGGGCCTCAGGCCCTGGCGTGTGCGGAGGCCGTGTTTAGGGGAAGGTCGCCCGGGGCGATGCCGGGACAATCCGTGGCATTCGGGAGGATCGTGGACGGGGCAGGCAGGGAACTCGACGAGGTCCTGCTGACCGTGTTCCGGGAACCCCAATCCTATACCGGGGAGGACGTCGTGGAGATCAGCTGTCACGGCTCGCCTTACATCCTTCAGGAACTCTTGGATCTGCTGTGCACCCGTGGAGCCCGTCCCGCATTGGCGGGGGAGTTTACCCGCAGGGCCTGGCTCAACGGCAAGATGGACCTGTCTCAGGCAGAAGCGGTGGCCGACCTGATCGCTTCGGAGAGCCGGGCCGCGCATACCCTGGCCATCAATCAACTCAAGGGAGGTATCCGGGACGAGATCCGGGATCTGCGTGCCGCCCTGCTTGACTTCTGCAGCCTGATCGAGCTGGAGCTCGACTTTTCAGAAGAGGATGTCGAGTTTGCCGACCGCAGCAAACTAATCAATCTGTTGGCAGAGATCCGGACCAGGATCGACAAACTGCTGGATTCTTTTGTTTTGGGAAATGCCATTCGCCAGGGCGTGCAGACGGTGATCGCCGGCCGCCCCAATGCCGGCAAATCCACGCTCCTCAACGCCTTGCTGGGCGAGGAGCGGGCCATCGTCTCCGACATCGCCGGCACCACGCGCGATACCGTGGAAGAAAGGCTCAACATACAGGGCGTGCTCTTTCATCTGGTCGATACGGCCGGACTGAGGGAGGCGAGGGATCAGGTCGAGGCCATGGGCATTGCCCGCAGTTACGAGAAGATCCGCCAGGCGGCCATCGTGCTCTACGTGTACGACCGCAGCATCCTCGGCGCCGATGAACTCCAAAAGGACCT
>CAYXKO010000313.1:0-3696 GCA_964465435.1 uncultured Saprospiraceae bacterium
CACCCTTGGGAGATAGGCAAGGGAGGAAGCCTGTATGGTATCAGGTCTGGTGGCCAGGCCCTCAAAAAGCACGCTGTTGCGGCTGCCGAATACACCGGAAATCACCCAGTTGAGTCGGGTCCTTTCAGAAATTTTCCAATCCAATGTGATCGAAGGCACCACGATCTCCGGTGAATAATAATTGCGGGACCGGGTATTCTGCCTGGGATCTGCCAGAAACATGCTGTCCGTCAGCGGACCCGGTATCTGGTACCGGTAATAGCTTCTGGAAAAGTCAGCAGTGAGGTTTATTTTGTCATTGAAGGCATAGCTCAGAGAGATCTGCTGCGCATCGGAAACGGATCTGGAGTTGTTGCGGTAACCATCTGAATTTCTGACATGGTGGAATCCATAATAACTGAACTTCCCAAGGGTCCCTCCCACGGCATTGTATGAGGCCATCAGTCCGAAAGACCCGGTGGTGTTGATGCTTTCGAATGAAAAGCTCTTGTCCTTTGGTGCTTTTTTGGTCACATAGTTGACCATTCCCCCAAACTGCGCACCATATTGCAGGGAAGCGGTGCCACGCACCAGTTCGACCCTGTCAATCGCTTCCATCGGGACATTGTAGTGGCTTGCCGGGTAACCGTACATATCTGAGTTGGTGATGATCCCGTTCTGGCGGATGTTGAATTCCCAGCCTCTGTGCGGGTCCAGTCCGCGGGTGGATACGTTGACCTGGTTGCCGCTGCCGTCCATATCGTAAACAAAGGCGCCCGGAATTTTTGCAAAAAGTTGCCTGCCGGTTTTTTCGGCGAGGTTGAGCGGAAGATCCGACACCTGGATGACCTCGTTCTTTTTTCCCGAGATCAGATAGGTCTTATGCACATCCGGCAGAGCGAGTACTTTCAAATGCTGCCGGTAGGACCGGACCGTCACTTCATTTAATACCTGATTTTTGATGGTATCCTCTGCATTTTCATTTTGTGCCTGCAGAGAAAATACAACAGCGATCAAGACAAATGAAAGCAGTATTCTGGTAACGCAAGAATTGTTTTTCATAAATCCCGTGCTTGAAGTAAGTGCTTTAAAATAAAGCTTTTGGAGTGGAGCAAAATTAAATCAGAAATCTCCGGAGAAGTATTAATACAAAGTTAATGCGGACAGATGAACCTATCAATTTGCAGGGTATCCGGAAAACATTCGATCCTTCATAAAAGCAAAATTGCCCGGGCCCTCAGGACCAGACAATTTGCCCGTATGAAGAAAATATCTTTGGCTGGATTTCATTATTCCGCGTTGTCCAGTTTGGCACGGTTCACAGAATAGCCGGCGATCAGCTTGCCTGTGCTTACGCCCACTTCTGAATCGAAGCGGTAGTGAATGCCACCGTAGAGCCTCGACAGGGATGCCTCCTTGGTGATTGCATCAAATTCCGCGGTTGAGGCGGGGAAAAAATGCGCCAGGACGGTGCCCGCAGCACTGGAGAATGTGGAATGTCCGCTGGTGTAGGCAGGAAAATTGGGGATGCCCAAAATGGTCTTAAATCCCGGTATCGCCTGTGAAGGCCTGGGATAATGATAATAATATTTGGTATCCCAGCAGCTGATGCCGCCGTCCATGATGGCGTAATTCATATAGGCCAGAATCCTGGCTGCTCTCACCGGACTAAACCTGGCAGAAACAATTTTTTCAACTGCGATCCGGTTCCAGTGGCCCGGAGGGGAATAGGTGCCAATGCCGTCTGAATAGTAATTTGCGATGGCCCTTTGTTCCTTGGTCAGATTTTTCTGAATATCTTTCAACTCATTGGCGGCTGTATTGAATTCCGCACTTCCCGGAGCGGGAGGAGGACCGGGGCGAACAGCTTCCGCGCTGGGTATAAACCAGGGCTTCACTTTTCCAAACAGCGGGGTGATCCCTACCGGTCTTTGGGGTGTTTCCAGATTTTTCCAGGACCAGCCAAACCTGGCTTCTGCAGCCTTGGTGATGGAATCGGAAACGGGTCTGGGCGTTTGTGCGTTCTTCATGCCATCCGTGGACGCTCTCTTCAGGAATTCCGCTGCGATTAGTCTGCCCAGAGAATCACCGGCCACAATATCGCTCTTCACATTTTTTCCGGCCCACATCAGGCTGTTTTTATGTTCCGTGGCAATCTGCTGAATTTCGCTTTTTTCCAAAGGAAAAAGTGCACTCAGCATCACTTCTGAAACAGCAGCAACCACGGCACCTTCAGAAGGATAGGTAGGCAGGTCGCTGGCGGGCAGATGTGTATTGATGGACGGATCGGCTTTCTGATGGCTTCCCCTGTTGAACTGAGTTTTCAGTTTCCAGGCTACGATGAGGGCATCATATTGTGCACCGGTCAGGTATGCCAAAGCCCTGCAGGCATACGTGGGATGGGCGAAGGGGAAATAAGGATATTTATCGGGAGTACTTGCATTGGGCACTCCGTAGGTGCCATCCGCATTGGGCGAGGGGGGCAGGTTGTACTTGGATATGTACCGGCAGATGATCTCATTCCAGCGGTTCAATCCGTCGTTGTTCCAGTATTTTACCGCCTCAGTTTGCTTTCCATCCGGATTGGCAGAAAGGCTTTTTAATTCAGCCAGTTCGGATTTGTATGCATCACTGCCTGTTGCTGCGGGAGAGGGCAGATTAAAGGCTGAAGCATCTGCAATGAGCACAGGCTTCCAGTCAGAAGCGTTCAGATCCAGGGAGCTGTATGAATAGGGTTCGTACTCATAGAATCCCGGCAGGTCGGATTCGCAGGAAGTGATCAACAGCATTAGGGACAATGGCAGGAAAAAGGCCCTGTTGATCCTATGGAAGAAATGGAAATTATTTTTCATGGTCCTAAGAGTTTTTAAATTATTTTTTGGGTTTCCAAATGCCAAACTGATAAGCCAATCCGCCTGTGAAAAATGTGGATTGACCCACATTCCTTCCGCTCAATACCTGGCCTGCAGATGCCATGATGCTGAGCCCTTTGATAAAGGGAGTGTAGTACTGAAGATTCAGGCCTGCCCTCGTCATGATCATCTTGTTGGAAGGAAATGGCATATCCTGTCTGCGGATGTCGTGTCCTGACAGGGAGTTCATGCCATCATAAGTTCCAAAAACGTTGAGGGAATTTTTAAAGAGCCAGGCTCCGAGCTGTACGCCGTACATCACCGCATTGGGCATGTCTACTTCACTGGAATAGATGGGCTCGGTGGTGAAGTAATAATCCCGATCAATTTCGATGTTGTCTCTCAGGTGACCGGATACGGAGCCGCGGACAAAGATCCCGTTGCTGAGCTGATAGTGGGCGATTCCGCGCAGGGACAATTCCCTGGCACCCAGTCCCAGACTGAAGGGTTGATAGTCTTTGTTGTAATCAGTGACCGGCGTGCTGGCACCGGCGACGGCATGAATGGTCAGTTTGCCGGTTTCATTTCCCCAGTCGACCAGACCGGCTTTCAGCCAGACACTCAGGTCCTGGAATCCGGATTCACCCTTAAATTGGCCTGCCGAAGGAGAGGTGCTTACATAAGGCATGGCCACTATCAGGTTCAGCTTTTTGGTGAGTCCCAGTGCAAACATGGGCATGATGGTCGTACGGGTCAGCGTACCTATGTTACCATTATCTCTTTTCAGAGTGCCTTCCCAGTATTCATTCCAGCTGTCGTGGGTATAAGTGGCAGCGCCGCAAAACCTGCCCGGATCCATCATGAG
>CAYXKO010000314.1:0-3684 GCA_964465435.1 uncultured Saprospiraceae bacterium
TGATGCCATCATACCCACCTGGGCGTTTATGCTCGTGGCACAACATGCCTCTGCCCTCGGAATCCAGGCCATCTATGGCAATACCGATGAGGTACTCCGCATGATCTATCACGAGACCTTAAAATCCATGGACTGGAGCAGGTTTGAAGGAGCCCGCGTCGTGATCAAGGGCTGCAGCGACCTGCCGGTACCCCAATCGGCTTATCTGTTGGCCACAGAGCTTCTACTGCCTTTTGCCGCCTCCATCATGTACGGCGAACCCTGTTCAACGGTGCCCGTGTACAAAAAGTCCAAAAAAACCACTGAATAGGCTCCTTTGGTATCCCATTTACTTAAATTGCCGTTAAATGGAGGCTCTGAAAGCCTTTCAGAGAACCTGAATTCGAAATATTCCGTTTTTTTGTTGCGTTAGTCCAAAAATCAAAGACCATATCGGTAAACCACCAAATCACAAAAAATGAAATACTTGAAATTCTCATTGTTCGCCGTACTGACACTGATCAGTTTTTCCCTCCTGGAAGCTCAGAAATTCGCTCTGGTGGACGTCAACAGGGTCCTGGAAAGCATGGAGGATTATAAAAAGGCCCAGAATGAACTGGACCGGGTAGCCGCCGTCTGGAAACAGGAAATCGCGGTAGAATACGACAAGATCAAGGCGCTGTACAATAAATACCAGGCTGAACAGGTCCTGCTGACAGATGAACAGCGCAAACAGAAGGAAGAGGAGATCATGGAAAAAGAAAAGGAAGCCCGCAAACTCCAAAAAGACAAGTTCGGAGAGGAAGGAGAACTTTTTAAAAAACGCCAGGACCTGATCAGGCCCGTGCAGGACAAGGTTTTCGCTGCCATCCAGGATTACTGCCAGGCACGCAGTCTGGATGCCATGTTTGACACCAGCGGATCAGCAGGGCTCATTTATTACAGCAAAGACCTCGACAAGACGGACGACATCATCAAAAAACTAACGGGAGGGGCCAAATAATCCACTCCCTAAATAGCTCAATTCCTTATATTTGCAGCCTTTTAAAAAAGAAAATTAATGAAAATCAACGCATTGAAAATTTTTATCCTGGGTGTTATTACTTTGATTGCATCGGGCGCTCAGGCTCAGAAGTTCGGCTACCTCAACAGCCAGGCCCTGCTCTCTGAAATCCCGGAAGTCAAGGCCGCTGATGCCAATCTGCAGGCATTCCAGGCCCAGCTCGAAAAGAAAGGACAGCAAATGGTCCAGGAATTGGAAACCAAATATCGCGACCTTCAGAAAAAAGAACAATCAGGCGAAATTTCCCCAAAAGCCCTGGAAGAGGAAGCACGCAAATTGAAGGAGCAGGAAGCACAGCTCGGTCAATACGAACAGGAGATGCAAAAACAACTCGTGGCCAAGCGCCAGGAGGTGCTCCAGCCGATCCTGGACAAGGTCAACGACATCATCAAGCAGGTTGCCAAGGAAAACCAGTTTACCTATGTTTTTGACGCCTCATCCGGTGTGATCCTGTTTGCTGATGAAACTTTGGACATTACCAAGATGGTGAAGGCAAAGCTTGGAATCTAAGCAAGGGGACAACAGACCGGTCGGAATCTTCGACTCCGGCATAGGCGGCCTGACCGTTGCACAGGCCATTCACCAGTTATTGCCCGGCGAGCAATTGATTTACGTGGGCGATACGGCCCACATGCCTTACGGAGACAAAAGCATTGATCTGATCCGTGCCTATTCCATCCGCATCGCCCAATACCTCATCGATACCTACCACTGCAAAGCACTCGTCATTGCCTGCAATACGGCATCAGCCGCTGCCTACGAGTACCTGCGCGACGAACTAAAAGGCAGGATTCCCGTGATCAACGTCATCGATCCCATGGTCGAATACCTGATCTCCCGGGAAGCCATCCGTCATCCGGGCATCATTGCTACCAAAACGACCATTTACTCCGGAGTCTACCAGGAAAAATTGAAAAGGAGAAAACCGCAATTGCAGTTTTCAGCAATGGCCACGCCACTGCTGGCTCCGATGATCGAAGAAGGCTTTTATAACAATTCGGTAAGTCACGCCATTCTCCATGAATACCTCGAGCAGCCCGAACTAAAGGATATCGACTCCCTGGTTCTTGCCTGCACTCATTATCCCCTGATCAAAAAGGAAATTGAGGAATACTATGGCCCGGGAATCGAGATCATAGACTCGGCCAAGGTGGTGGCTGAAAAATTGAAATTTCTCCTCACAAAGGAAAACTTGCTGCATCAGGCCGTGCCCAAAAAACCGGACCAGTTCCTGGTCACGGATTATGCCCCTCATTTTGAAAAAACGACCCGCATATTTTACGGTGAGGACATACACCTTGAGAAGATCAGCATATGAGTCCGGCTTTGTGATCAGCGCTGTGAAACCCTAAAATCTTGCAATAATAAATCTGACCGATTCCATTTCGGGATGGGTCCCCTGCGGTTAATCAAAACAGAGATTCCTGCCTGTTATTGATTTGCGAATTACAAGGCTGACCCTTCTCATGCAGCATTTCATTTCAGAACCTATTCGATGACCAGTTTTTTTATGAGGTTTCCGTTTTGGGTGGTGACGCGCAAAAGATAAACGCCGGGTTGGAGTTGAATATTAAAACCCGGATCTTCTGCAGGATCTTTTTGCCATTGATAAAGGCTCACCCCATTCAGGTCCAAGAGGCTGATTTGTAACCGACCATAGGAAGGTCCGGAATATTTCAGAATAAAATGGGATCGGGCGGGATTGGGACAGATCTCCCAGGATTGTCCCCTTACATCTGAAACTGAAGTGGCGGAGGAGGTCCTGAAATACCGGGACTGCGACCAGCCGCTGACGCTTTTGTCTGAACACACCACCAGCACCTGAAATTCGTATTCTGTCTCCGGCAAAAGGGAATCCAACAATAAAAATCTCCTGAACGCGGAATTGGATACTCTGATTTTCCATTCACCACTGCCTTTCTCGCGGAACCTGAAAAGATAGGCCTCCTTTAGATCCGGATCGCGGTGACTCAATAAAGCGGCATTGGCAGTGACGGAGTCCACCTTGAGATCCTGTACGGACAGACCCTGACATTTCATCAGGGTGGTAAAGCTCCGGCTGGTTGAGTAAGGACTGATTTGATTGTCCTGACAAAGCACCCTGATCTGATACAGGTATTCCTGACCCGGTTCGAGGTCAGCGAGCTTAAAGAATGCCAGTGAACTCGTATCCGTATCAGTCCAATGGTCGCTATCCGCCTTTTTGTATCGGATCTGATAAAGAGATGCCTGAGTAGAAATAAAAATCTGGACGCCAGAGGTTCCAAGCCCTCTTTCATAAATGGCATCGTCCGGAATAGCAGCACATTGGCCGGGCTGCAGGGTGGTAAAAGATTTGGAATCGGAATAAGTGCCCGGATACCCATTGCAGGACAGCCTGCACTGATATTCATACACGGTCCCGCTTTTCAACCCATTCAGCGACAAAAAGCTTTCCCGGGACTCCGGAGCTTCAGTCCAAACGGATCCGCTCCACTCGCGATATCTGAACTGATACCCATCCGCTTCACTCAAATTGAATAAGATTGCCGACTGAGATCCAATTCTGCCGGCATAAAAATCAGATTGAAAAGGAGGCGGGCAGGCTGCCGCCAGTCCCAGGGTAAATGCGTTGGTCCGAAATCTGCTTGTATCCGACCATT